>JBATIN010000534.1:0-4099 GCA_049667765.1 Flavobacteriaceae bacterium | reverse complement strand
CTCTACGTGTTCCCATTTTTTCTCTAACAGACTTATTTCTGCCATCTGCGCATAGGCCACCGATCTATATTTGATATCACGCGCGGCCCAACCTAAGGTTTCTAACGCGTTCAGTGGGTCGTTCATGGCTCGGTACGTAATGCCGGCCATATAATTGGCACCTGCATCATAGGTATCCATTTGAAGCACGGTATTGCAATGCTCAAGTGCGATTTCATAATTGGTTTTTCTGTACTCAAGTTCTGCAAGTGCAACGTGTCCCGCTCTGTGTGAAGGATCGTGCTGTAGAAGCGCCGACAGTTTTTCATGGGCCAAATCATAGGCCCTAAACTGTATGGCTTCCAGACCTTCTTGGAATAATTGTTCCGATGTGGAAACTTTCAAATTTGCATCAGGATAAAAAGGACGCTTCAGTAATCTAGTATTCGTACCTGTGCTATAGTCCAATTCGGTATGTTGAACAACGACTTCTAAAGTATCTCCGGGAGAAGAAGCCAAGGTTTTGGAATATACATCCATGGGGGAAAGATCTAAAGGGTCTTCTAAAACAACTTCCCCATTAATTTTGACCAAAATTGTCGATTTTAGATTTTGAAGGGCATTGAGTCCAATAAAGGTTTGTCCGTTTTCTGTTTTTACATTCAAAACACCTTCTTTAGAGGCATCGACCATACCTCCGATCTGTTTGTAGGGAAACCATATTTCAGACCAGGTATCCATAACATATGGGTCAAAACCTACTTGACTGATGGGGTTGACCGCTCCTTCAGAATACTGGTCGAACAATCGACCGGCTTGAAATTCAATATATTGTCCGTCTGAATCGGTCAACAGGTCTTCCCAGATACCGCCCCCTCGAGAAAGGTCCCATAGCCATAATTTTTGGCCTGGCATTTCTTCATATGGGGCCCAGGTACCGAAACCGAATTGCCTGTCGTGGTAATAGCCGCCAAAAAAATCGTTGTATTCGCCGACAATGTGATATGATTTTGAGGTGCCAAAAGTATTGTTCTTGTACATGGCAAGGTTTCTGCCTTCTTCATCAATAGGCCACGAATGGGCATTTCCGTTGTGTTCTACATAGGCATTCCCCGGAATGAAAAACTCTAGGTCATAGGTAGCGACAGCAGCCGCGGTCATCCAATTGTAATACGATTGGGTTAGGGGAGAGGCATTGTACCACGAGGCATTGGTTTCGAAATAGGCCTTGTCTTTTTCTAAACGAATCTCAACCGTCCATTTCGTATTTGACGGCAGATCTGTATTTCCAACAATACAACTCACACTGCCGTCAATATTAGTTTTGGTGTAATAATCGACTGCTGTTGCGGTAGAAGGATGGTGGCCTATAATCCCGAAATTGAACTCGATTCCGCCGGACGTCCAAGGCCCTCGCATGGCAATATTTCTGAATTTTATGACTTCGTTTTTATACAGAAATTCTTCTCCCGTGCTTTTTTCTATGGCGCCCCATACCTTTCCGCCGATTTCGGGAAGTACAAAAACCTTGATAAAGTCATTTTCTAAGGTGACGACCTTCCAATTTCGTTTTTGGCTTTTATGTTCATAAGCCTCGAACTTGTGGTATGGAATTATTTTAGGATTTTCAGTACTGATCGGTACCGGATTTGGTTTTCCAAACCCGTAGGTGTCCAAAGACATGATTTCTTCTTTAATGGAAATCGATTGGGCATTGCTCAAGAAGACAAACAAAAGCAACACCGCTAGAAGTATAGCTGATGAATGGCGCATTATTTTTCTGTTTTAGGCTGTACAAAATAGGTTTTAACGGCGGCATTATTTCTGGCAATAAGCAAGACGTTCTTATCACCTACTTGTATTAGTTCCATATCCCTTACCTCGCCGTCTATGTTTAAGCCGCTCTGGGTCGTAGCTACAGGATGGAAGTTTCCTTTGCCGTCACCGCGCAGAAGTACCCCTTTGTTGGCATCATATCGGCCATATTTTACACGGGTACCGAAGAAGTTACCGGCCACTAGGATATCCATATTTCCATCGCCGTCAACATCGTCGACCAGTATTCCATATACAGGGGAAAACTGCGCTGTTGTAGGTAAAGGGCTGATCCTGAATTTTGAATTACCCAAATTTTCCATATAGGAGGTGGCGAAATTCGTAACCTTCAAAAGTCCAGCATCCTTTAATTCTTCTGCCGAAAAAATATCGCTGATCTTGGCGTCGGCATAATCGGCGTAGTTTACATATTTTCCTTTAAACTTGCTTAACTGCCCCACAAAGTCATCTTTTGAAAACACCGGATAGCTCTCTCCCATAACATAAGAACAAAGAATAGGGTCTATGGAGCCATTGCTGTCAAAATCTTTGTAGTATAAGGTGACAGGTTCTTCTTCCGAGGCTTTTAACTGAGAATTCAGTCCAAAGTTGCCGAGAATATAATCCATATCACCGTCATTATCAAAATCTCCTTGTTTAACGGAATTCCACCAACCTTCGGAGTTTGCCAGTCCTGAATTATCAGACACCTCGTTCAAGGTGCCATTGTTGTTTTCAAATGCCCGAACAGGCATAAATTCTCCCACGATAATCAGATCGTCGGTACCATCGCCGGTAAAATCGCTCCAAATGGCATCCGTCACCATGCCTGGGTTTACCAGATCGGTATTGGTTTCCATAGTGACATCGGTAAAAGTACCTTTGCCATTGTTTTGGAGTATATAACTTCGAGGTGCGGTCGGGTATCTTCCAGGTACCAATCTACCACCAACAAAAAGGTCAAGGTCTCCATCACCATCTACATCACTTGCCTTCACACACGAGCTACTCGTCAACATAGATGGGAGGGAAGTGGTACTTTTTGTAAAACTCCCACGACCGTTATTAAGGTAAAGTCGATCTTGAAGCTCCGGTGAATCCAGGTCAAAATCATTGCCCCCGCTAACCACGTAAAGATCGAGGTCATTATCGTTGTCGGCATCGAAAAATAAGGCATCGAGGTCTTCAGAAGCTTGGTCGTTTTCAATTGCTTTTTGCTTGCTTTCAATAAACTTACCTGATTTTGTTTGCAGCATCAATTGACCGCTTTGGCCTTTGGCACCCCCAATATAAATATCTTCACGGCCATCATTATTCACATCGGCCTTGGCAATTTTAGGGCCTAAAGTCGAAAGTTTATGGGGCAGCAATTGCTCTCTAGTGAAGTCATTATACGAATTCTCATGGTGTTTGAAATTTATGAGGCTATCGACGGAGATATCGGTAAAATACGTTGTTCGGGGCATTATCGTTTTTGCCTCCTCTTTTTTGGCATCCGCTTGTTTTAAAACCAAGGTTTGGTTCGAAGCGATATTCTTAAGCATTTGGACTTTTCCGTCGGGCCAAATGACTTTGACTTCGTCCACTGTATCCGCTTCGCCCAGACCAAAAACGAGATTTAAATCAACGGAGGATTGAAACCCTCTGGTAGGCATGACTTCTTGGCTTAGAAGTTTTTCACCTATGGCTAAAACAACCTTGGCGCCTATGCCAAAGGTGTTTTTGCCTTCGCCCTTAAAACTAAACTTCAAGAAATGGTTATTGGTAAGTAGGTTGCTATTGTTGCGGTAAACAAAGGCAATATCATCTGTATTATTCACTAGTAGGTCTAGGTCGCCATCATTATCAAGGTCGGCATAAGCGGCCCCATTGGACAATGACATTTGGTTAAGGCCCCAGGCTTCATTTACTTTGGTAAAGGTAAGATCGCCATTATTATGATACGTATAGTTTTCTTCAATGGTAGCGGGAATGTTTTCAAGCAAATTGGGTATGGCCATATCGATACCGGTCTCCATTTCGGTCATTCTTTCCTGCACGGCAAAATTCATAAAGTCCATGTTGGTATAGTCTTTTTTGATACCGTTCGTAATGAAGACATCCTTAAAACCATCATTATCAAAATCGGCGAAGAGCGAGGCCCAGCTCCAATCGGTGTTCGAGATGCCTGAAAATTGCCCGATTTCAGAGAAGTATTCGCCGTTGTTGTTCAAATGCATCATGTTTCGCATGATCTGATGATAAAACCCATTTTCTTCAAGCAGGCTGTTTTTATCATAATTATCAGGACCCGAGACCATTTTTA
>JBATIN010000533.1:0-10296 GCA_049667765.1 Flavobacteriaceae bacterium | reverse complement strand
TCTAAATAATATCCTATTTCATGCCCTTTAATGTTTTCTTGGCCCTCATTGCCTAATGACATGGCATATTCCCATTCTACCCCTTCTTTTTCCTTAAAAACGTCTTTTTTGTCAAAAGTAACAGATTGAAAATATACTTCTGTAGCAATTAAATGCATCACAAGGGCGCCTATAGAATTGGCTTTCTCATCCAATAAATAATCGATTTCTTTTTGACTTAATTCTGCGACTTGGGTTTCTACTCTCCCTTTTAGGTTATCCAACATGCTCACTAAAGTTCCTATTTGTGGGGAGAAATCTTTTATTGGCCCAATTTGGTCAGAGGTGTCTTCGATTACACCATCGCCAGTAATTAAAAGTGATTTTTTACCGTCAATTGCATCCGAACTAGAAGAAAAAGTATATTCTTTGATCCGTACAGGATTAGATTCTTGAATTCCTTCTATCCAATTGGTTTTTGCATTGCCATTGTTGGTAATTTCGAAACTTCCATTTTTAATATCCAGTTTTTCAAATTCGCCTTTTGAATTTTGTGTAAGAACTTCAAAGTTGTCAAAGAGAAACCTACCGTTGTTCCAGCAAAGGGCACCAAAATTCAAGGTTTTTGAATTTTCATCTATTTCGGCCTCAATAATATACTTTTTCCACTCCTTAGAAGTAATTGGGCGATCACCCATATTGTCAAAATAACCTCTTTCACCATTTTTCGTGTCTACTCGAACCCATAGTCCTGACTGCCCATTCTCATGATCAGATTCATTTTTTGCATATGCAGTAACACGAAATTTTATGGGTTTATCTGTTGAAATCGAAATAGATTGAACGAAAGATGTCCAATCTCTTGAGGTTTCTTTTTGTGCTATGATCGAATTAGAAAGACCTAATATGCAGATTAGGATGCCTACGTTTTTTGTAATACGCATTTTTAAATTAATTTAATGAATGATATTCTAAGATAATATTTTGTCTTGACTTGCTAGAGCCAATCGTAGACATTATTTATCCTTTGGGATATTAAACCTATTTTTGCCTTTTATTGTTTAAGGATAAAACATCATGCACTACAATTTCAACGAAATTGAAGCCAAATGGCAAAAATACTGGGCAGAACATCTGACGTTCAAAGCGGAAAACGATTCAACTAAACCCAAATTTTATGTATTGGATATGTTTCCTTACCCTTCAGGGGCGGGCTTGCACGTGGGGCATCCGCTGGGGTATATTGCCAGTGACATTTATGCCCGGTACAAAAGGCATAAGGGCTTTAATGTGTTGCATCCGCAAGGGTATGATTCTTTTGGCTTGCCGGCAGAGCAATATGCAATACAGACGGGCCAGCACCCTTCAATCACCACCGAAGAAAATATAAAGACCTATCGAAGACAGTTAGATCAAATCGGATTTTCGTTCGATTGGAGCCGCGAGGTGCGCACCTCAGATCCTAAATATTATAAGTGGACGCAGTGGATCTTCATGCAGCTTTACAATTCATGGTACGATAAAGATGCCGATAAGGCCCAAACCATTACCGAATTGATTTCCATTTTTGAAAAGGACGGAAATAGTAAAGTGAATGCGGTTTGCGATGAAGATATTACCCAGTTTTCAGCTGCTGATTGGACTACTTTTTCCACTAAGAAAAAACAAGGGACCTTATTAAAATATCGCCTTACCTATTTAGCGGAAGCCGATGTAAATTGGTGCCCTGCCTTAGGTACTGTTTTGGCAAACGATGAAATTGTAAACGGCGTTTCAGAACGAGGCGGCCACCCGGTCATTCGGAAAAAAATGACGCAATGGATGATGCGCATTTCTGCCTACGCTCAACGATTATTAGATGGTTTGAATACCATTGACTGGCCACAACCTTTAAAAGATTCGCAAACTAATTGGATCGGACGGTCAGAGGGGGCCGAAGTTGAATTCAGAATTCAGAATTCAGAATTCAGAATTGCAGTGTTTACGACCCGTCCCGACACCATTTTCGGGGCAAGTTTTATGACCTTGGCACCAGAACATGAATTAGTGGCAAAAATTACGACTGCCGAACAAAAAGCGGAAGTGGAGGCCTATATTGAAGCAACGGCTAAACGCTCGGAACGCGATCGTATGGCCGATGTAAAAACTATTTCCGGGGCATTTACCGGGGCTTATGCCGAGCATCCGTTTACGAAAGAAGCCATTCCTATTTGGATCGGCGATTACGTTTTGGCGGGCTATGGCACAGGTGCCGTAATGTCCGTTCCCTGCGGAGATCAGCGCGATTATGATTTTGCGAAACACTTCGGTATTCCGATTCCGAATATTTTTAAAGGGGTCGATATTTCAGAGGAAGCTTTTGCCGATAAAGAAAAGACCATCATTGCCAATTCCGATTTCTTGAACGGATTGCCGTACAAAAAAGCGGTGCGAAAGGCCATAGATGAACTGGAAAAAATAGGGCAGGGAAAAGGCAAGATCAACTATCGATTGCGCGATGCCGTTTTCAGTCGCCAACGATATTGGGGCGAACCCTTCCCGGTGTATTATGATGCCGAGGGCATGCCGCAACTTTTAGAAGAGAAGTTCCTTCCCCTAAGATTGCCCGAAGTGGACAAATACCTACCTACTGAAGCTGGCGACCCTCCATTGGGCAACGCCAAAGCATGGCATTGGTTGCAATATGGCAATGAAGGAAAGGTAGTTTCGGAAGAAGAATTTAATAGTGCGGACCCTTCAAGAAGGCTTGGTGGGGCGCTAGAGTTGAACACCATGCCCGGTTGGGCCGGAAGTTCACAATACTTCAATCGTTACATGGATCCGCATAACGATGAGGAAATATTCTCACAAAAGGCCGTGAACTATTGGCAAGATGTGGACTTGTACATCGGCGGTAGCGAACACGCCACGGGGCATTTGCTGTACAGCCGTTTTTGGCAAAAATTCATGTTCGATAAAGGCTTGGTGCCCAAAGATGAGTTTGCAAAAAAGCTGATCAATCAGGGGATGATTACGGGGACAAGTGCTTTTGTGTATAGAGAAGAAGGTACCGGTAAGGTTATTTCAAAAGGACTTTTAACAGATAAAAAGGTTACCCCAATTCATGCAGCTGTTTCGTTGGTAAATGCCTCAAACGAATTGGATATAGAAGGTTTCAAAAAGTGGCAACCTGATTATAAGGATGCTGAATTCGTACTGGAGGATGGAAAATACCTAGTAGGCCGCGAAGTTGAAAAAATGTCCAAATCCAAATACAATGTCGTCAATCCTGATGCCATTTGTGAAGAATACGGCGCCGACAGTCTTCGTATGTATGAAATGTTCTTAGGCCCCTTAGAGCAATCTAAACCTTGGAACACGGCAGGGATCACAGGGGTGCACGGCTTCTTAAAAAAACTTTGGAAACTTTATTTTGATGATAATGGTCTCAAAGTAACTGATGCTGAGCCATCGGCCGAAAGTTTAAAGTCTTTACACAAAACTATCAAAAAAGTAGAGGACGATATCGAGAATTTCAGTTTCAACACATCGGTATCCACTTTTATGATCTGTGTCAACGAACTCACGGCGCAGAAATGTCATACCAGCGCTATTTTAGAGCCTTTGGCCATTTTGGTTTCGCCCTATGCCCCTCATATCGCCGAAGAGCTGTGGGAGAAACTTGGACATTCAGAATCTATTTCTGTAGCGCCCTTCCCTAAATTCGAAGAAAAATATTTGGTGGAAAGCAGTAAAGAATATCCGATATCATTCAATGGTAAAATGCGCTTTACTATGGAGCTTCCTCTAAATCTTTCAAAAGAAGAAATTGAGGCCGCCGTAATGGCGAACGAGAAAACGCAAGAACAATTACAAGGCCGTGCGCCTAAAAAAGTGATCGTAGTGCCCGGGAAAATTGTGAATATAGTAGGTTAAGATCAGCATGAAAAGGCAGGTGATACAATCTTAAGAGTCATATGAACTACATTGAAATACTTGGTTTTGTGGCCGCAACGATTACCACAGCGGGGTTTATTCCACAGGTCGTTAAAATCTGGAAAGAAAAATCAACGAAAGACATTTCAATGAACATGTACCTTTTGTTGACCTTGGGACTGTTATTGTGGCTTATTTATGGCATAGCGATTCAAAGTCTTCCTGTAATTTTGGCCAATGGAATTACGCTGCTTTTGGTCTTGAGCATTGTAGTACTCAAATTGAAATTTAAATAGTTGTGACAGGCACCCCCTTCTTTCTATGGGGGTACTTATCATAAAAATGCTTATTTGAGCATAGTCACCCCTAATTTTATCGATTATATTTTCATATATGTTTTATTTGTTACAATTTTGATGTCATAAACAAAAACATATTACAATATGATAATCGGTGTCCCAAAGGAAATTAAAAACAACGAAAGTAGAGTGGGAATGACCCCTGCCGGGGTCTATGAATTGGTCAAATATAAGCATACCGTATATATACAATCTGCGGCAGGTGAAGGTAGCGGCTTTTTTGATGATGACTACAGAAAAGCTGGGGCCATCATATTGGATACCATTGGTCAGGTATATGCGATCAGTGAAATGATCGTAAAGGTTAAAGAACCGATTGCGGAAGAATATCCTTTGGTCCAGAAAAATCAAATCGTTTTTACCTACTTTCATTTTGCATCGAGTGAAGCCTTGACAAAGGCAATGATCGAAAGTGGGGCGATATGTATAGCCTATGAGACCGTAGAGGATGATGAAGGTACCTTGCCATTATTGACCCCAATGTCAGAGGTAGCTGGGCGTATGGCTATTCAACAAGGCGCAAAATACCTTGAGAAACCCGCTAAGGGTAGAGGTGTTCTGTTAGGCGGTGTGCCTGGGGTTGCACCAGGAAAGGTTTTAGTGCTTGGGGCGGGCGTTGTTGGAATTCAGGCTGCTAAAATGGCAGCTGGCCTTGGCGCACATGTTACTATTTTGGATATCAATATGAAGCGCTTGCGTTATGTCAACGATGTGATGCCACCCCATGTGGTTACTGAATTTTCCAACGAATTCAATATCAGAAAACATATCAAGGATCACGACCTGATCATCGGAGGTGTGCTTTTAAAAGGAGCAAAAGCACCGAATCTGATCACGCGTGATATGTTGAAAGAAATGCGACCTGGAACCGTCATTGTCGATGTAGCTGTGGATCAAGGCGGTTGCGTAGAAACGACCAGGCCAACAACCCACGAAGATCCGATCTATATTATTGATGATGTTGTGCATTATTCAGTTGCCAACATGCCAGGGGCCGTACCGTATACTTCTACGATGGCATTGACCAATGTTACTCTGCCGTACGTACTTAAGTTGGCCAACCTGGGTTGGAAAAATGCCTGTGAATCAGATACTTCACTCCAAAAGGGCTTGAATATTGTCGAAGGCGAAGTCGTATACAAAGAAATTATCGAGGCCTACGGTTGGGATACCGTCATAGCTTAAAAGTACATTTTGTCAGTTAATTAGTCCCCGCCCATGTTGGCGGGGTTTTTGTTAGTATAGTATAGATTTTTTGGAAGACGAATCTTTAGTATCTTTAAATTAATTTTAAAATAGAATAATATGTTTGGTTTTGATATTGGATATATAATTATAGCGGGCGTCTTTGGACTTTTGAGCATGCTTATAAGCGGTCGTTTAAAAAGTAAATTCGCTAAATACTCTAAGGTGCATTTACGCAATGGCATGAGCGGTGCAGAAATTGCCGAAAAAATGTTGGCCGATCATGGCATACGCGATGTAAAGGTAATTTCAACGCCCGGTATGTTAACGGATCATTACAATCCGGTCAATAAAACTGTGAATTTGAGCGAAGGCGTCTACTCGCAACGCAACGCTTCCGCAGCAGCGGTAGCTGCACATGAATGTGGGCATGCAGTTCAGCATGCAACAGCATATCAATGGCTTGGAATGCGATCCAAGTTGGTGCCAATATTGAATGTAACCTCAAGATTTTCCATGTGGGTAATTTTCGGCGGTTTGGCGTTGATGGGCACTACGGCCATAGGTGGTACCATCGCTTGGATAGGTGTTGCCCTATATGGAATAGGAACCTTGTTCAGTTTTATAACCTTGCCTGTTGAATACGATGCGAGTAACCGTGCGCTAGCTTGGTTAAAAAATAAGAACATGGTAAGCCAAGAAGAGTATGCAGGTGCCGAAGATGCCTTAAAATGGGCAGCAAGAACCTATTTGGTCGCTGCTATTGGCGCATTGGCAACGTTACTTTATTTCGCCATGCGGGTAGCTAATAGAGATTGATAATTAGGAATCATATAACATTTAAAACGCCCATTTAGGGCGTTTTTTTATATGGTAATCTGTCGGTCGATCTGTTGGGCCAACGAAATAAAGGTCTCGGTTCGCGAAACGCCTTCAATTTGTTGAATTTCTTTATTGAGCACTTGCATAAGATGCTCATTATCTCTACATAATACTTTGATAAGGATTGACCAGTTGCCGGTCGTGTAATGGCATTCTAATACTTCGGGAATTTTTTCAAGTTGTTTTACGGCAACCGGATTACTCATGGCCTTATCTAAATAAATGCCGATATAAGCCATGGTGGTATAGCCCATGATTTTCGGGTCGATGATGAATTTTGAACCGGCCAGTAAGCCCGATGCCTCCAGTTTTCGCAGGCGTTGGTGAATGGCGGCACCAGAGATGCCAATATTCCGGGCAATTTCGAGTACCGGTTTTCGGGCATCTTCCATTAAAAATCTTAAGATTTTCTTGTCAATACCATCAATTTTTACCTTTTCGTTATTCGATTTCATGTTTTTTGTTCACAATTCATCGTAAAAGTATTGAAATAGTTCGAAAAGATAACTTGCATGCCCTACAATACATAAAAGAGGCTAAAGTGTAAAAGTAGCCTAGCTTGCCACTGAATCTGGATTATATCCTAGGTAGGGCACTTCATATTCTTTAAAAATGATTCCGAAATCTTCCAACTCCTTCAAAATAGGTTCATAGACTTCTTTGGAAATAGGAATCTGCACGCCTGGTGTAGTGATTTTTTTATTTAGAATCGACAAGGTGGCAATGGCCACAGGAAGCCCTACCGTTTTGGCCATGGCAGTATGTATACGGTTTTCGCCAATGACGACCATATTGGCATCGATTTGTTGTTTTTTACCATTTAGCTCATAACCGAACTTATGGTACATCACTATCATATCCTTATCGCTGTCGGCGAGCGTCCAGCTTTCTTCCAATATGGCCTGAAGTATTTGTGCGGGAGTCGCTTTTTTTAGCTTTATGATTTTTTTGGCGTCAAATAAATTCAATTCCAAAAGTTTCTCCCACATAATATCATCCTGTTCTATTTTTAGATAATGGCGAAGCTTTAGTTCTACAGAGTCGGTCGGGGAGTAGGTAAGAAACAAATTCACGAATTCCCGATACGACATTCCGTACGAATTTTCAATTGTATAGCTGTCGTCGGTCATTCCCAATTGCACGAACATATTCCACGCTTTTGAGAAACCAACGCGCCTCATAGTACCTCGGTAAAGAGTTAAGGCATTTTGAAGTCCGTATGCTTCCCGGTAGTTTAACGAATCTCTATTGGCATAACCTTCAAAACGGCCGTAGCCTTCAATATTGAAGAACTCGGTACGGCGAAATAATTTGTGATAGGGAATGTATTTATAGGTGCCTTCTTGAATGAATTTCGCCGCACCCCCTTGGCCTGCTATGACTACATTTCTGGGGTTCCATGTGAATTTATAGTTCCATAGATTGTTGTCACTTTCGGGGGCAACCAGACCTCCGGTAAATGATTCGAACAGCAGCATTTTACCTCCTTTATCCCTTATACGATCAATAATCTGCATGGCACTCATATGGTCGATACCCGGGTCGAGCCCGATTTCGTTCATAAAGACTAGCCCTTTTGATTTCGCCTCGTCATCCAATGCTTTTATTTCTTCACTAACATAAGAGGCTGTGACCAAATGCTTTTCAAACTTGATACAGTCTTTAGCGACTTCAATATGAAAACGTGCAGGAAGCATAGAAACAACAATATCTGCATCTTGAATGGCCTTTTTTCGCTGATCGGCTTGAAAAATGTCCATTTGAATGGTGGAACATTCCGCATGGTTTCTTATACTGCTGGGAATGGAATCGGGGTTAATATCGCCGATAGTCAAATGTAGTTTTTCGGTCTTAGCTTTGTCCAAAAAATAGTCCAACAAATAAGAAGTGGATTTTCCAGCGCCGAGTACGAGTATTTTTCGCATATTTTGTAATGATTTACAATTTAGATAACGGAGGACTAAGGTATCAAATTGTTATATTTATAAGAAAATGATAAGCTTAAGTTATGAACAAAACAATTTTTAGTAGTGCGATCGCCTTTGGTGTTTTGGCAATAGTTTTAGGTGCCTTTGGCGCCCATGGTCTGGAAAAACTGGTAGATGCCGATGCTCTGGATACCTTTGAGACCGGAGTTAGGTATCAAATGTATCATGCGTTATTGTTGTTGGTGCTCTCGCAGATTGCCTTCATACCCGAGAAGCTAAAGGGCACTGTTTTTTACTTGATCACCTTAGGCGTACTACTGTTTTCTTTTTCCATCTATTTACTGGCAACCAATACCCTGACCACGTTCGATTTCAAGACCATCGGATTTCTGACCCCCATTGGTGGCCTGCTTCTTATTTTAGGTTGGATCATATTAGGCTATCGTGGTTTTAAGCATTACGGCTAATAAATTCACAAAATGAGTGGCCATAAATTATTTTAATGATAATTTTGCACACTTAAAACCTAACTTCAATGAATTATTCGGAACAATCTACTAAAACTATTTCGCTTAAGACGTACGGCATTGACCATGATAATATACAGTATCAGCTGTCGCCTGCTAGGCTACATGAAATTACTTTGGAAAAGGGTATGGGCAAAGAAGCATCGTCTGGTGCTTTGGCGGTCAATACAGGAGAATTTACCGGAAGGTCACCTTTGGACAGGTTCATCGTGAAAGACGAGATTACTTCCGAAAAGGTTTGGTGGGGCAATATCAACATCCCCTTTGAAACTGAAAAATTCGATTTACTCTACGATAAGGTCATTGCCTATTTGAATGAAAAAGAACTTTATGTAAGAGACTGTTATGCCTGTGCAGACGCAAATTATCGCATGAATATTCGGGTTATCAATGAATATCCTTGGTCAAATATGTTTGCCTATAATATGTTCATAAGGCCCACCAATGAAGAATTGAAACAATTTGATCCTGAATGGACGGTAGTGAATGCACCCGGTTTTATGGCCAATGCCGAGGTCGATGGCACACGACAACATAATTTTGCCATTTTAAATTTTAGTAAAAAGATTGCCTTGATAGGAGGTACTGGCTACACTGGTGAAATTAAAAAAGGTATTTTTTCTGCTTTGAATTTTATTCTTCCTGTATTCAATAAAACCTTGCCAATGCACTGTTCTGCCAATGTTGGGCAAGACGGCAATACCGCGATATTTTTCGGACTTTCCGGAACTGGAAAAACAACACTATCTACTGATGTTTCAAGAAAGTTGATCGGTGACGACGAACACGGGTGGAACAATGAAAATGCCGTTTTTAACTTTGAAGGGGGATGTTACGCTAAGGTGATCAACCTTGCTGAAGAAAACGAGCCTGAAATTTTCGGGGCCATAAAAAAAGGCGCTTTGTTAGAAAACGTTATCATGAACGATGCCGGAGAAGTTGATTTTGCCGATACCTCAATAACACAGAATACGAGGGTCAGTTATCCTATTTATCATATTGATAATGTGCAGCGGCCCTCGATCGGTAAAAACCCTAAGAATATCTTCTTTTTAACTGCCGATGCTTTTGGGGTACTGCCCCCGATCTCTAAGTTGACGCCCAGTCAGGCGGCTTACCATTTCATTTCGGGGTATACTGCCAAAGTAGCGGGCACCGAAGCCGGGGTCGTTGAACCAGTGCCTAATTTTTCTGCTTGTTTTGGAGCGCCGTTCATGCCTTTGCATCCAGCAAAATATGCCGAAATGTTGAGTAAAAAAATGAAGAATGCCGGTGTAAATGTTTGGCTGGTAAATACAGGGTGGACCGGTGGCCCTTACGGGGTAGGTACACGTATGAAGTTAAAGTATACCAGGGCCATGATCAATGCGGTACTAAACGGTGACCTAGGCTTGTATTCTTATGACAACTATCATATCCATTCAGTATTCGGGGTAGCACAACCAAGGGAATGCCCTGGGGTACCTACCGATGTACTAAGTCCACGTACTACTTGGAACGACGATGAGGCCTACTACAGAA
>JBATIN010000532.1:0-2033 GCA_049667765.1 Flavobacteriaceae bacterium | reverse complement strand
CCAAAGTAGCACAGCAACATCGAGTAGTATCAATACGAACAGCATGTATGTTGATATCCATTTAGGGGGAGATTTCCTTAAGAGCAGAAATGCGATAATAAGGTTGAACGGAATTGCCCAGACCAGGTTGAAATTGTTCACCGTCCAGAGATGATCGGTCAAAAACCAAAGCAAGAATAAAACGAGGCCGGCTAGGCCAGAAAGAAAAAACAAACCAAAGTCAAAGCCCTGGCTGCGTGTTTTCTTTTTAAAATCAAAAAAGGTGATCACAATAATAATCATCGAAATCAATGAGAATAAAAATAAGGGAGAAGCAAAAAAGCTAGCGTTATTCTGATTAGAATTTCCTTCAAAAAGGGTAGTGGCTTTTTGGGCCAAGGGCTGTCCATTAAGTTTGGCTGCTTGCAATTGTTTGAAAATGTAATCGGGTAGGTACATATGTTCTTTGGCCGTGGCCTTACGGTCAATATCAGACCCGAGCGCCACGTCAATACCAAAAGCACCCCATGAATTCGGATTTATATAATGATGAATCAACTCACGAAACGAGTAATGGTCATCAATATAACTGGGATCGAAAACAAGTTCTTCGCCATAGTTCTCTTTTAGAATATCCCATATCTTCGTAGCACAGTTGTTCAGAAAATAATCGTATTGATAGCTTTGATTTTCGGGTAGATTATTGGTTTCTAAATACGAAAACAGGTCGTTTCTTTGATCGAGGGTCAAATTCAATACTTGTTCTTTTACCCAGCGATTATCGATTTTATAACTATTTAAGTAGCCTTGAAAGCTATGTCGCGCCAAGGAATAGAACATTCTACCTTGGGCAAACTTTAAATAAAAATTTTCTGTGCCCGGGTCGAAAACGCCATAGTTATAGACTACATCGACACCTAGTGCCTGATCTTGAACCCTAAAGGCACTATGACCAAAAGAAGAATACAATTCTTCCCCAGGGCCGCTGGTCAATACACTTATTCTTGAAAGGGGCGATAACTCGGGAGTTTGCCCTAAGGCAACGCCAAAAACAAATAAAAAGTAAAAAAGGAATAGGTTTTTTAAGTGCATTATGCCTTTCGGAAATATATTTGGCAAATATCCGAATAAAATATGGCTCTAAAATGATTACCAAAAAAATATACTATTTTTACTCGATTTGCGAGATGCTTAGGCTCCAGGCTTGTATCTAAATCAAAATACATTTTCTTAAAAAGCCTCGCTGGTTTACCCCGAGGTAGTTGCCAAAACCGAGCGAAAAAATGAAAAGACATATTCCGAATTTCATCACCTTATTGAATGTTTTTTGCGGATGTGTCGCCGCAGTTTTTGCAGTTCTTAACCAGTTAGAATTGGCTGCTCTCTTCATGTTCGGCGGCATTATTTTTGACTTTTTCGATGGACTTGTTGCCCGTATGTTGGATGTAAAAAGTGAAATGGGTCTTCAGTTGGATTCTTTGGCCGATGTTATCACCAGTGGTCTTGTACCGGGTATTGTGATGTTCCAATTGTTGGGCATGAGTATGACCGGTGGTTGGAATGCAGACCTGTCACCAGCCATAGACAGTTCTACCTTTTGGGTAGGGCTTAAGATTGCGCCTTTACCGTTTATTGGGTTTTTGATTACCATGGCATCTGCCTACCGTTTGGCAAGATTCAATCTTGATGAAAACCAGCAAGACTCGTTCATCGGCCTGCCCACTCCTGCTAATGCTTTGCTAATTATTTCATTACCCTTGATTTTATTTTACCACAACAATGATATTTTAAATGGCATTATATTAAACCAATGGTTCTTGATTGCGGTGACACTACTTAGTTGATATTTGCTCAATTCAAACATTCCGCTTTTCGCCCTAAAGTTTAAAAATTGGGGTTTTAAAGATAATGCCCTTCGCTATATTTTTATTATCCTAAGTTTAGTGCTTTTGATAACGCTTCAGTTTTTGGCGGTACCCATTATTATTGTCTTTTACATTTTAAGCTCGTTGATGGTGAAGGCTGCGTAATCTGTGTTATTAAAACCTAAAACA
>JBATIN010000531.1:0-3336 GCA_049667765.1 Flavobacteriaceae bacterium | reverse complement strand
TTTTTCCCATTCTCGTCAAAAATGCTGGTCATGCCTACTTTTCTTCCTATTAACCCAGACATAAATATTAATTATTATTTATTAGTATTTCGCAGTCGGCCAAAATGACTTTGATGCATCGTTTTAGACCGCCTACTTTTTTAAATTCAATTCTTTTATTAAGACACGTTATAAAAAAACAGGGTCAAAAATAATTCAACCCTGAATTCATTTTTGTTACCGTTTTTCCATTGCACGCAGCTCAGGACATGTTCATTTGGTCACACTAAGTAACCAAAACTTCAATTACACTTTGATCTCGACTTCAACACCACTTGGAAGCTCTAATTTCATAAGGGCATCGATAGTTTTTGATGATGAGCTGTAAATATCAAGAAGTCTTTTATAAGAACTCAATTGAAACTGCTCTCTCGATTTTTTATTCACGTGAGGCGATCGCAACACTGTAAATATTTTTTTGTGTGTTGGCAACGGAATTGGACCCGTAACCACTGCTCCGGTAGTTTTTACCGTTTTTACGATTTTCTCGGCCGATTTATCAACCAAACTGTGATCGTACGATTTTAACTTAATCCTGATTTTCTGACTCATCCTTTTTAAAGTTCAGAGTAATGAGTTATGAGTTATGAGTTAAAAAAAATCTTTTATAACCCGCGCTCATGTCTCTTCTCTATTTTCTATACTCTATATTTTTTTAAGCTGTTACGCCTTTAGCTGCCTTAATTACTTCTTCTGCAATATTAGATGGCGTTTCGGCATAGTGCGAAAACTCCATAGTCGATGTTGCCCTACCCGATGATAAGGTTCGCAACGATGTTACATAACCGAACATTTCAGACAATGGCACCTCGCCTTTTATCACCTTGGCACCAGCTCTATCGCTCATATTGGATATGGTTCCTCTACGTCGGTTTAAATCCCCAACGATATCACCCATATTTTCTTCAGGAGTCAATACCTCGATCTTCATTATGGGCTCCAACAAGACGGCACGAGCCGCTTTTGCTGCAGACTTATAACCTATTTTGGCTGCCAATTCAAAGGATAACGAATCGGAATCCACTGCGTGAAACGAGCCATCCCTCAAAGTCACCTTCATGCTATCCATTTCAAAACCGGCCAAAGGACCATTTTTCATGGCTTCCTTAAATCCTTTTTCTATTGATGGAATAAACTCACGTGGAATATTACCCCCTTTGATCACATTGACAAACTCAAGACCTGGTTTGGTATCTTCATTTTGCTCAACAGGCTCCATCGTAAATACGATGTCGGCGAATTTACCTCTACCACCTGATTGCTTTTTATATACTTCTCTGTGATCGGCAGCACGTGTAATTGCTTCCTTGTATTCTACTTGTGGCTGTCCTTGATTTACCTCGACCTTAAATTCGCGACGTAATCGATCTACAATAATATCTAAGTGTAGCTCGCCCATACCTGAAATGATAGTCTGGCCGGAAGCCTCATCGGTCTTTACTTGGAAAGTTGGATCTTCCTCTGCTAATTTACTAAGTGCCATGCCCAACTTATCTACATCAGCCTTGGTTTTTGGCTCAACGGCTATACCGATTACAGGATCAGGAAAGTTCATACTCTCCAAAATAATAGGATGCTTCTCAGCGGACAAGGTATCCCCTGTTTTGATATCCTTGAAACCTACTGCCGCCCCAATATCACCTGCTTCGATATAATCGATAGCGTTCTGTTTATTGGCATGCATTTGATAAATTCTAGATATACGCTCTTTATTTCCCGAACGATTATTCAGCACGTAAGAACCCGCATCCAACCTACCTGAATATGCCCTAAAGAATGCCAACCTCCCTACAAAAGGATCGGTAGCAATTTTAAAAGCTAGGGCCGCAAATGGTTGTTTAACATCAGGCTTTCTTATTTCCTCCTTATCAGTATCTGGATTAATCCCCTTTATACCTTCTTTATCCATAGGAGAAGGCAAATACCGACAAACGGCGTCCAACAAAAACTGAACCCCTTTATTTTTAAACGACGAACCACAGATCATAGGTATGATACTCATATCCATAACCGCTGCCCTTAGGGCTGCATGCACTTCATCTTCAGTGATAGAATCTTCATCTTCGAAGAATTTCTCCATCAAGGTCTCGTCATACTCGGCTACCGCCTCGATCAAACCAGCCCTATATTCTTTAACTTCGGCCTTCATCTCTTCAGGGATATCGACTACATCAAATGTCGCCCCAAAATTATCTTCGTGCCAAATAATGGCCCTGTTCTTTACTAAATCGACCACACCTCTAAAATCGGCCTCATCACCTATAGGCAATACAATTGGCACAGCGTTCGATTTCAACATATCCTTAACTTGGTTGCACACCATAAGGAAATCAGAACCCTGACGGTCCATTTTGTTCACAAAGCCCATTCTAGGCACCTTGTAATTATCGGCAAGTCTCCAGTTGGTTTCAGATTGTGGCTCAACACCATCTACCGCACTGAACAAGAACACCAAACCATCAAGAACCCTTAACGAACGGTTTACCTCAACGGTAAAATCAACGTGGCCCGGGGTATCGATAATATTAAAATGATACGGTTTGGTATCATCGACCATTTGGCCGTTTTTCATCGGAAAGTTCCAAGTACAGGTCGTCGCCGCTGAAGTAATGGTAATTCCACGCTCTTGCTCTTGCTCCATCCAATCCATGGTCGCGGCACCATCGTGCACCTCACCAATTTTGTGACTTACCCCAGTGTAGAACAGAATACGCTCTGTCGTTGTCGTTTTACCGGCATCGATATGCGCTGCTATACCTATATTTCTTGTAAATTTTAAATCTCTTGCCATTTTAACTAAAATCTAAAGTGAGAGAAAGCTTTATTCGCTTCTGCCATTTTATGTGTATCTGTTCTTTTCTTCACGGCAGCACCTTCTTCTTTTGCCGCTGCAAGAATTTCTGACGCCAATTTCTGCGACATGCCTTTTTCATTTCGCTTTCTTGAATAGCTGATCAACCATTTCATCGCGGTAGAAATTTTTCGGTCGGGCCGAATCTGCATGGGTATCTGAAAAGTCGCCCCTCCTACCCTTCTGCTTCGCACCTCTACGTGCGGCATTACATTTGATAACGCATCCTTCCAAAGCTCTAAAGCCGTTTTTTCTTCATCGGTCTTCTTTTGGTCTACAATATCGATTGCATCATAAAATACACTGAACGCCACTGATTTTTTACCGTCCCACATCATCATGTTAACGAAACGGGTCACCAATTGGTCATTAAACCTTGGATCTGGTAAAAGAGGTCTCTTTTTTGCCTGTTTTTTTCTCATCTCTTCAAGGTTGCAGGTTTCAGG
>JBATIN010000530.1:0-5457 GCA_049667765.1 Flavobacteriaceae bacterium | reverse complement strand
AGAAAATCAAAGCATTACAAAAGGAGATGTGCTTATCTTTGCCAGTGTTGGCGCAGGTATGAATATCAACGCCATTGTTTATAGGGTTTAAAATAGTTTCAGGTTACTATTGTTTCAGGTTCATTACTTTGAAATAAACTATCTGAAACCCTGACCCGAAACTTGAAACCTTTAAAGATGTACGAAAAGACTTTTCCGATCAAACGCTTTCAGCACACCCTATCTTTTCTTCAAAAACACATTTCTAAAGAAGAAACCATTCTTGATTTGGGGGTTGCGAACCCGTTTTCAAAAATTATGGTTTCCAAGGGATATAAGGTTGAAAACACCTTGGGCGAAGATCTTGATGAGGATTTTTCTGCAGTTCAAAAATCGACCGCTTCCGTAGTCACGGCTCTTGAAATTTTTGAGCATCTGGTCGCTCCCTATAATGTACTAAAGAAAATCAATGCGGATAAATTGGTCGTGAGCATTCCATTGCGCTTATGGTTTTCCCCTGCCTATAAAAGTGCTACCGACCCTTGGGATCGCCATTATCATGAATTTGAAGATTGGCAGTTTGATTGGCTACTTGAAAAAGCCGGATGGCGGATTGTAGATACTGCCAAGTGGACGAATCCTGTTAAAAAACTGGGCATTCGACCTTTATTAAGAAGGTTTACACCACGATATTATATTGTGTACGCAGTCAGGAAAAATTCAGAATTCTGAATTGTCAATTAAAATGAACTACTACATCGTCATACCTGCCCATAACGAGGAAGCTTTTTTGGCCGACACGCTGAATTCGGTATTGCGACAGACCCTCCAACCAAAATCGGTCATCGTTGTCAATGACAATTCCACAGACGGAACCGAGCGCATTATAGATGAATTTACTACATTAAGTCATGTGATAAAGAAGGTGAACACCTCCTCCTCCACAGCGCATATGCCAGGGAGTAAGGTTATAAAAGCCTTCACTATAGGCCTTTCGGCACTTGATGATGCTTATGACTTTTTGGTAAAACTAGATGCGGATATTATTCTACCTGATAATTATTTTGAAAAAATCGCATATATCTTTAAGGGAAATCCGCAAGTGGGTATTGCAGGAGGGTTTATTTATGAACAAAACGAGGCTGGGGAATGGGTCTTGAACCACCTCATGAACAACGACCATGTTCGCGGTGCCTTTAAAGCCTATTCAAAAAAGTGTTTTAAAGCCATAGGCGGACTTAAATCTGCCATGGGATGGGATACGCTCGATGAACTTTTGGCGCAATACCATGAATTTGAAATCTATACCGACCCACAGCTAAAAGTCAAGCACCTACGCCCCACCGGCAAGGCCTATAATACCAAGGCCAAATATTTACAGGGCAGGGCCATGTACCGTATGCGCTATGGATTAGCGATTACCCTAATAGCCTCTTTAAAAATGGCTTTGAAACAAGGTAAGTTCAATGCTTTTTTTGATAACATGTACGGCTATTTTGAGGCTAAAAAAGAGAAAGCATCGTTCTTGGCAACAAAAAAAGAGGGCGCATTTATTCGCCAACTTCGCTGGCGAAATATGAAACGAAAGTTGTTATAAAATAAAACATCCCGCCTAGGCGGGATGTTTTATTTTATTAATAGAGACGTATTAGAGTCCCAATTCTTTTTTAACATCGGCCAAAAGATCTTTGCCTCTTGCAACGATCAAACCGGTACCTGGCTGTGCATCGATAACATAATCCAAGCCTTGTGCGGCGGCTACCCTTTCAATGGCAGCTTTAGCCTTTTCAGTAATGGGCACGATAAGCTCTTGTTGCTTCTTTTGCATTTCCGCTTGTGCGTTCTGCTGAAACTCACCTATACTTTTTTGAAAACCTTGTAGTTCTTGCGCTCTTTTTTCATTTTCCTCATCGGTCTTTGATGGGGCTTCGTTCTCATACAAAGTATATTTGTTCTTCAATTCTGTCATAGAACTTTCGATATCGGCACTAAATGTTTCTTGTAGTTTCTTCAACTCTGCCTCAGCGGTCTTCATCTCTGGCATGGCAGAAAGCAATTGTGTTACATCTATATGTGCTACTTTGCTCTGTGCGTTGACAAAACTGGTCGCAGCTACAAATAATACTAGTGCTACAGCTATTTTCTTTACTTGTTTCATCTTTGAATTCATTTGATTTTTAATAGTTAGATGCAATTCGCCATTCCTTAGTTTCAATTTTTTTAACCTACCGAACGGCTCATTTCATGAGTTAAATTTACTTAGTTAATTTGAGAGTTACTTTATTATTTATTCTTTGTTTCTATTACTCATTTCGGGCAATGGGAACTAATCTTTTGATTTTCTATTCACATCGAACGGCTCTCTTCAATTTATTTGTACAGACACTTAATTAATAGTGTCTCTAACTGTTTCCTGCTTCACTCCATTTTTCTTGGCCTCTCGTTCTTCCAACAACTTCTTTCTGCGCTCTTCATAGGCTTTTTTACGTTCTTCCCTAACCTTTATTTGTTCCGCCCGTTTTTCATCAGCCGTCTTTGCCCTAGCTTCTTCTGCTTGTTTCGCTTTCTCTTGACGATCTAACAGTGCATCGGTCGGTGCCTCATCTATTGGTTCTTCATCAAAATCGTCAAGACGACTTCTGGTGTCTACTTTTTTATTCGGCGCGCTTACTTTCCTTGTTCGTGCAATTCCTCTTAAAATGAGATCACTAATATCATGTCTTTTTTCGGAGTACAACATTACGACATCCGCAGATTTATCAAAAATAAAATCATACTTTTTATTCGCCCCAATTTTTTGTACTTCATTGAAAACTTGATCTTGAATAGGCTGTATCAGGCGTTGTTTTTGCAAAACTAGATCGCCTCGTGGCCCGAAACGATCTTGCTGATATTCGATCATTTCTTTTTCGAGTATCTGAATTTCTTCTTCACGCTCGCTGATCAACTCGGCCGTAAGCAATACTTTTTCTGCCATTAGATCTTTCTTCATCTGCTCTACAATACTTTGCTTCTGCTCTATTTCTATTTTCCATTTCTGTACCTTATCGGCCAATTGCGTATTGGCATCACGATACTCTTCTACATTTTCCAAGATATATTCCATATCGATATAGGCGATCCTTACCCCTCGGGCTTGTGAAAACACGGCCGATGAAAAAAGCATGATTACCAAGACCAAAAGAACGATTGATTTCTGTTTCATTTCATTATCGTTTTATCCATAGAAAATATCGTGCCAAAATTACTAAATCTTTTAAAATGAGCTTATTAGCTTTTGATACAATTTTTCCAATTACAAATTATTTAGAGAATAGAGCAGAGAACAAAGTGAAAAGAAATGAATTGATTCGCCTAAACTTTTTTAAAAAAGGTCTTAAAGCAAGTCTTTCGTCGTTTGTCTTAAATCTATTGTCTTTTATTTTTATTAGAACTGTTGGCCGATAATGAAGTGTGTTTCCCAACCATGTGCCCCTGTGTCTTGCCCTGTGTTATCTGGATCAAATCCATAACCAAAATCAATACCCAAAAGACCAAATGCAGGCATAAAAATACGTAGCCCCACTCCAGCCGATCGTTTAACTTGAAACGGATTAAAGTCCTGAAAATTGTTGAAGGAGTTACCTGCTTCTAAAAAAGTAAGACCGTAAATAGATGCAGAGGGCTTTAAGGTCAACGGATATCGAAGCTCTAGAGAGAATTTATTATATACCAAACCACCATCATTACCAGCTGTCAACGATTGGTCATCATAGCCTCGCAACTGAACAATATCACGCCCGTCTAAAGTGTAATTCGCCATACCCGAACCGCCCACAAAGAAACGTTCGAAAGGTATGTCGCCTACCTCGGGATTGTAGCTACCAAGAAAGCCGAATTCAGCATTGGTGCGCAATACCAGTGCATGATCTTCGCGCCCGGCCAGTGTAGTGAACCAGTCTCCTTTAAAGCCGATTTTGTAATACTCCAACCATTTGAAACGATCTTCTTCCAATTGCTCTCTTTGTGTCGTTAATATTGCGATTCTCGAACTATTTGGATCGGTGGAGTTCAGATCCGTAATTTCTTCAAGTAAATCGGCACTTTCGCTATTTATGGCCTTAAAATCTTTATTCCCTAACAAGGAGTACGGTGGGGTCAATTTTGCAGTCAACGAGAAATTGGAGCCCCCTCTTGGATAAATACGGCCGCCGGAAGTTGCATTCCTAGAAATACCGAAGGTATAGGTAAAGGAGTTGGAACTACCGTTTCCAAAATTAAATAGTCCAATATTATAATTTTGAAAATCGTACAACTGATACCCAAGCGTATGTGACACTGTAAAAAAGTCATCGGGCCATTGCACCCTTTTGGCCAAGCCCATAGATACCCCTGTGATGGAAAACTGTCTTGATTTGTCGATCTTACGGGTTAAGTAATCATAAGAAAATTGCTGTGTTCTAGACACCGAAAGATTAAACCGTACCGGCTTTACGCCTCCCAGCCATGGTTCGGAGAAATTTAAACTATACACCCTGTAAGTTCTACTGGCCTGTAATCGCAGTGCAAAGCTCTGCCCATCGCCCATTGGTACCGGCTTGTAGGCCTCCTTTTTAAAAAGGTTCTGAATGGAGAAGTTACTGAACGAAAGACCTAAAGTACCAATAAAGCCGCCACCGCCATAACCACCCTGCAGTTCGATCTGGCTTGCACCTGATTCAACTACACTATAGTTAATGTCGACAGTACCTTCGTTGGGGTTGGCATTTCCGATTTCGGGTTTTATCTGTTCGGCATCAAAAAAGCCCAATTGGCCCAATTCGCGAATACTTCTAATAATATCAGATTTGTTATATTGTTGGCCGGGCCTGGTGCGAAGTTCCCTAAAAATAACATGGTCGTTGGTCTTTTCGTTACCACTTGCCGTAATATGGTTAAGAAAAGTCTCTTTACCTTCAATAATACGTATCTCAAAGTTGATGGTATCATTCTCTGCAGAGACCTCTACCGGGTTAATGCTGGAAAAAAGATACCCATTGTTTTGATAGAGATTGGTAATGTCTATTGCATCAGGTTTAGAGTCGTCGGCGATTCGCTCACGCAACAATACCCCATTATAGGTATCCCCTTTTTTAATGCCCAAATAGGCAGTGAGTTCACGATCGCTGTAGACAGAATTACCTACAAAATCGATATCTCCGAAATAATACTTATTCCCTTCTTCGACTTTAAACTTTATATCAATGAGGTCATCGCCGACCTTCACTATAGTATCAGAGAGTATTCGAGCATCTCTATACCCATTTTCGGCATATTTATCAACTATTTTAATCAAGTCGGCATCGTATTCATCTTGTATGAATTTTGATTTTTTCCAGAAGCGACCGAACTTTTTTTCTTTGGTCTTCTTCATTGCTTTTCGCAATTTTTTAGCCTTGATCATCTCATTTCCTTCAAAAGTAATCTGGTTGATCTTCACTTTATTGCCCTTCTTAATGT
>JBATIN010000529.1:0-3981 GCA_049667765.1 Flavobacteriaceae bacterium | reverse complement strand
CGATAGTACTTATTTGAAATAAGGGTATCGCTTTTTTTACCTGAACTTTATAGCTCCTATCCCACGGAAATAAAGGCAATGCGTTTTTAAAGAACCTTTTGTTTCAATTTTTTTTATCCGTTCGTTTATATGTGTATTTTTGTTGTTCTGAAAAATGGTCGTACAATTCTAGTTCGGCTACTAGTTTCAAGCAGATTGAAAAGCGAATAAAACAACAAATTGATGGAAAAAATCACCAAAGAAACCTATTTAAAATGGTATGAAGACATGTCATTTTGGAGAAAGTTCGAAGATAAGCTTGCGGCCGTTTATATTCAACAGAAAGTAAGGGGCTTTCTTCATCTTTACAATGGGCAAGAAGCAGTATTGGCTGGGGCATTACATGCCATGGACCTTACCAAGGACAGAATGATCACCGCATACCGTAATCACGTTCAACCTATTGGAATGGGCGTAGATCCTAAAATGGTGATGGCCGAACTTTATGGAAAAGTTACCGGTACCTCAAAAGGGATGGGTGGTTCAATGCATATTTTTTCTAAGGAACACCGTTTTCATGGCGGCCATGGAATCGTTGGTGGACAGATTCCCTTAGGGGCTGGTATGGCGTTCGGCGATAAATAGTTTGGTAGGGATGCCGTCACTTTGTGCTATATGGGCGACGGCGCCGTACGACAAGGTGCACTGCACGAAACTTTCAATCTTGCTATGTTGTGGCAGTTACCTGTAGTATTTGTTTGTGAAAATAACGGGTATGCCATGGGTACTTCGGTAGCCCGAACTTCTTTCTCTACCGATATTTGGAAGCTAGGTCTTGGTTATGAAATGCCTTGTGGCCCTGTAGACGGTATGAACCCCGTAACGGTGGCAGAAGAAATGAGTAAGGCCATAGACCGTGCTAGAAGTGGAGGAGGCCCAACTTTTCTTGAAATGAAGACCTATCGCTATCGCGGGCATTCCATGTCGGATGCGCAGCATTACCGTACCAAAGACGAAGTGGAAGAATACAAGAAAATTGACCCCATTACCCAAGTATTGGATATTATCAAAGAGAATAAATATGCCACGGACGAAGAAATCAAACAAATTGACAAGCGCGTCAAAAGCATGGTTTCTGAATGTGAGAAATTTGCAGAAGAATCAGACTATCCGCCTATAAATCAATTGTACGATATGGTGTATGAGCAGAAAGATTTTCCATTTGTAGAACATAAATAAAAGAATATGGCAGAGATAATTAACATGCCCCGACTAAGTGATACCATGGAAGAGGGTACCGTGGCAAAATGGTTGAAAAAAGTAGGGGACAAAGTGGAAGAAGGCGACATTTTGGCCGAAATCGAAACGGATAAGGCTACAATGGAGTTCGAATCCTTTCACGAAGGAACACTGCTACATATTGGAATACAAGAAGGCGATGGTGCCCCAGTTGATACTCTATTGGCCATTATTGGTGAAGAAGGTGAAGATATAACTGCTTTGTTGAAAGGTGCGAAAGAATCTTCCAATGAACAACAAAAAGAAGATCAGGTGCAAACCGGTGCAGCGCCCGAGGTTGCCAAAACTCAAGCAGATACTTCTAAAAGCGATAGTGCAGGTGCTGGCGAAATCCCTGAAGGGGTCGAAATCATAAAAATGCCACGTTTAAGTGATACCATGGAAGAAGGCACGGTAGCAACTTGGCTGAAAAAAGTGGGCGATAAGGTAGAAGAAGGTGATATTTTGGCCGAGATCGAGACCGATAAGGCCACCATGGAGTTTGAATCATTTTATTCAGGAACGTTATTATATATAGGAATACAAGAAGGGGAATCGTCTCCAGTCGATACTGTTCTTGCCGTTATTGGGCCTGAAGGGACAAATGTTGACGCAGTGCTGAATTCAAAACCGTCTTCAACTAAAGGCGATGCAGACTCTAAACCTAAGGAAGATGCCGTACAGAAATCCACCCAAGACGATACGGCCCCTGCTAAAATTGTGACTGATAATCAACGCATATTCGCTTCTCCGTTAGCCAAAAAAATTGCTAAAGATAAAGGGGTCGACCTTTCTGCAATTAGTGGTTCGGGCGACAACGGCAGAATTGTCAAAAAAGATGTTGAGAACTATCAACCGGCACAAAAGGCTGCACAACCCATGGGTGCAACCGAAAAACAAACTGCGGCAAATGCAATTGCAGCGCCAGTAAATTTACCGGTAGGTCAAGAAGGTAGCGATGAGGTGAAGAACTCTCAGATGCGAAAAACCATTGCCAAGCGATTGAGCGAATCAAAGTTCACGGCACCACACTACTACCTTACAATCGAAGTAGATATGGACAATGCATGGGCCTCACGGGTACAAATCAATACCTTACCCGATACCAAGGTATCGTTTAATGATTTGGTTGTAAAGGCTTGCGCCATGGCGTTAAAAAAGCATCCTCAGGTAAATACCACCTGGAACGGTGATACTACTCGTTTCAATCACCATGTGCATATTGGGGTGGCTGTAGCTGTTGAAGATGGATTGGTAGTTCCGGTATTAAAATTCACCGATCAAATGAGTTTGACCCAAATCGGGGCATCCGTTAAAGACTTGGCCGGTCGTGCCAAAACCAAAAAGTTGACACCTGCCGAAATGGATGGTAGTACCTTTACGGTCTCAAATTTAGGGATGTTCGGTATCGTTGAATTTACATCGATCATAAATCAACCGAATTCGGCCATTTTATCGGTCGGAGCTATAGTCGAAAAACCAGTTGTAAAAAATGGCGAAATTGTCGTTGGCAAAACGATGATAGTAACCTTGGCCTGCGACCATAGAACGGTCGACGGGGCTACAGGATCTCAATTTTTGTTGACATTGCGTTCTTATTTAGAGAACCCTGTGACGATGTTGGCCTAAATAGAAATTGTAGTGATCGATAAAAAAGGAAGACAAGTACATTCTTTCCGTATATTTTTAAAAGCATCTCTTTTATAAGGGATGCTTTTTTACCTTTGATAAAAAAAGAAATGAAAAATATACTTGGGATATTTTTAATCCTACTGATTTTAAGTTGTGGTTCAACAAAGGTAAAAGAAGATGTTACCGTACTTGAAAGGCCGGCTTATAGCAAAAAGGCAAATGAAAAAGCAGATGTAAACCCATCCGAAAAAAGAAAGCCAGCCGAAGTAATTGTTACCAACGTTAATGACAGTTCTATTGTTGCCACGGCTGTTTCTGTTGTTGAGAAGGTTGAGGTCGAAAGCGATGCCCCTCTTTCCGCACCCAAAAATTTAGAAGGTCTTACCACAAGGGAAAGGGTGGAAGAAATCATGAAATATTTGACTTCCGATGAATTACAGGGTAGGGATTCGGGAAGCGAAGGTATTGAATTGGCCGCTCAATATATTGAAGCCATTTTTAAGGCTAACAATATTGCACCCTACTTTGAAACTTATCGCGACAAGTTTTCTTATGAAAATAAACCCGTTTTTAATGTTGTAGGCTATATTGAAGGTACAGATGAAAATCTAAAAGAAGAGTTTATTGTCATAGGGGCCCATTATGACCATATTGGAATGATTCAAGCGGTTAATGGTGATGCCATTGCCAATGGGGCCAACGACAATGCGTCGGGTACAGCGGTGGTCTTGGAACTTGCCCGTTATTTTGCGAAAGCAAAAGTGAACCGGAGGAGCCTGATATTTGTGCTTTTTAGTGCTGAGGAAAAAGGATTGCTAGGGTCTAAGCATTTGGCTAAAAGATTAAAATCGCAAAACCTGGACCTATATACCATGCTAAATTTTGAAATGGTAGGCGTACCCTTGGTCGATAAAAATTATTTTATGTACGCTACGGGATATGAAGAATCGAATTTGGCAGGGGTAGGTAATATGTACGTGGGCTATAATTTAATCGGGTTTTTGCCCAAGGCCAAGGAGTTCAACCTTTTTAGAAGGTCGGACAACTATCCTTTTCATGAAGTTTTTAACGTTCCCTCACAAACCTTTAGTA
>JBATIN010000528.1:0-3315 GCA_049667765.1 Flavobacteriaceae bacterium | reverse complement strand
GTATAGCGTTTCACCGACCCGGGTACGAAAAGAGGTTGAACGACCTGATATACCATTAACCTTGGTGTATGGTGAAAATGATGAAAGCAGACCTTCGGTCGATTGGTCTAAAAAAGTGGGGGTTGACATGGAAATCATAAACAATTTCGGCCACGCATTATATTCTGATGAGAAAATCATACAAAAGGTCTGTCTAGACCTTTTAGCAACGGTAACCCACAAGATCGATAAGAAAAAGGCGGTTTAATATAACGTATATATAAAAACTAAAAACCATTTCTTTTAAGAAACGGCTTTAAGTTTTTTAAAAGTCTCGAACGAGAGTTTATTCTCCGCATAAGGTTTGGTGACCTTGAATTCTTTTTCACCGGTACTCGGCATCTCGAACATGGCATCGGTAAAAATAGCTTCACAGAGCGAACGCAAGCCTCTGGCTCCCAATTTATACTCAATTGCTTTATTCACGATAAAGTCCAAGGCCTGTTCGGTAATGGTAAATTTAATCCCATCCATATCGAACAACTTTTCGTACTGTTTGATGATGGCGTTTTTCGGTTCGGTCAAAATGGCCCGCAATGTTTTTTCATCCAAAGGATTCATATAGGTCAACACGGGAAGCCTACCGATTATCTCTGGGATCAAGCCGAATTCTTTTAAATCTTTTGGAATTATGTATTGAAGAATGTTCGTTTGATCCACATTTTCATCAAGCTTTGAAGCACTGTAACCTACAGCCTGCATGTTCAATCGCTTGGTTATGGCACGCTCAATGCCGTCAAAGGCTCCACCAGCAATAAATAATATATTTTCGGTGTTCACCTCGATGAATTTTTGATCCGGGTGTTTTCTTCCACCTTTGGGAGGAACATTGACCACTGTGCCTTCCAATAGTTTTAACAAGCCTTGTTGTACACCTTCACCAGAAACGTCTCTTGTAATGGAAGGGTTATCACTTTTACGTGCTATTTTATCGATTTCATCGATGAAAACGATACCGCGTTCGGTCTTTTCTAAGTTGTAATCGGCTGCTTGTAATAATCGGGTCAGTATACTTTCAACATCTTCACCTACGTATCCTGCCTCGGTAAGTACGGTGGCATCGACAATGGCGAGGGGTACATTAAGCATACGTGCAATGGTTTTGGCCATAAGGGTTTTTCCTGTACCGGTCTGGCCGACCATGATGATATTGCTCTTTTGAATCTCTATGTCGCTATCTTTGGAAGTGGGCTGTAATAATCTTTTGTAATGATTATAAACGGCCACCGACATTACTTTTTTGGTACGTTCTTGACCAATGATGAAGGTGTCTAAAAATTCTTTTATTTCTAGTGGTTTTTTTAGGACAAGCTCTGAGGAAAGGTCGTTTGTTTTGCTCTGTTTCGATTCTTCTGCTACAATACCATGAGCCTGCTCAATACAGCGATCACAAATATGTGCATCAAGACCGGCGATCAAAAGATTCGTTTCCGGTTTTTTCCTTCCGCAAAATGAGCATTCCAAGTTTTCTTTTGCCATAATAATTCGTCTCTTTCACAAAACTAACGAAAGTATCATTGTTTTGGTTCATTAAATCGATGTGTAACCGATTATCGGTGCGTATTTTGTCGAAATTAGTGCTTGTCCCTTACAAGAATTTCGTCGATCATGCCATATTTTTTGGCCTCGTCGGCTTTCATCCAATAGTCACGGTCGCTATCATCGTGCACTTTTTCCAACGATTGCCCTGAATGTTTGGCAATAATCTCATAAAGCTCATCTTTTAATTTTAATATTTCCCTTGCGGTTATCTCGATATCGCTAGCCTGGCCCTGGGCACCTCCCATAGGCTGGTGGATCATAACCCGTGAATGGGTAAGGCCACTGCGTTTGCCTTTCTCGCCCGCACACAAAAGTACTGCGCCCATTGATGCTGCCATACCCGTGCATATAGTGGCCACATCGGGCTTTATGAACTGCATAGTATCATAGATTCCTAAACCTGCGTATACGCTTCCACCTGGTGAGTTGATGTAGATTTGAATGTCTTTTGATGCATCGACACTTTCTAAAAAAAGCAGTTGGGCTTGCACAATATTCGCTACCTGATCGTTTATGCCCGTGCCAAGAAAAATGATCCTATCCATCATGAGTCTAGAATAGACATCCATGGCGATTACGTTCATTTGTCGTTCTTCGATTATATTCGGTGTCATATTTACAGGATACATGCTGCTCATGACCTTGTCGTAGTACATGCTATTGATGCCTCTATGGTTTAAAGCATAGTTTTTGAATTCTTTTCCGTAATCCATTCGTTTCTTCTCGATTTAATAGATAAAAAAGGTGCCGGAATGGTATTTCCGGCACTGTAAAGATACTTAATATTTTTTTGAAAATTACCCGTATACTTCTTTGATGAAGTTTTCGTAGGTAACTTCTTTTTCTTTAATATTTACTTTTTCTTTGTAAAGATTGAGTAATTTTTGGCTCATCAATTGTTCAGACAACCTACGTACCTCATCTTGATTGCTCAATACCCTAGTGGCTATATTCTCTAGCTCTTCCTCTTTCGGGTTCAGTTGTCCAAATTGCGCCATTTGGCTTTTTACAAAGCCTTTGGCGAATTCTTTAAGCTCGTCAAATTGAATCTGAATATTATTCTCTTTTATAATTTTTCCTTCAATCAACTGATACCGTAAGCCTTTTTCCGATTTTTCAAATTCTTCACTGGCCTGTTGTTCGGTCAACGGTTTTTCGCCGGTCATTTGAATCCATTTGGTCAAAAATTCCGTAGGAAGTTCAAATTTGGTATTGTCTATGAAATACTCCGTAACATCGTTCAACAATTTTTGATCGGCCTGTTGTTCAAATTGTTTTTCAGAGTCTTCCTTGATCTTGGCTTTTAGCTCTTTTTCAGATTTTACGGCATCTTTACCGAAAAGTTTGTCAAAAAGGTCTTGGTTCATTTCGGCTGGCTGTCTCTCGTTAATTTCCGAAATTGTAAAATTGACTTCAATGTTCAATTTCTCGGCCTTTTCTTGATCAATTCCTAATGCACTTGAAAGTAGGTAATCTTCTTTGAACAAATCTTTCGTCTTAAGCCCGACTACATCCCCTATCTTTTTCTCAAGTAGGGCGTTAAGCGCCTTTTTGTCTTTTATTTTTTCGAGCTCAATGGTTGTTTTGTGATCAATTTCTTCACCTTCGTTAAAAAAAGTACCGGTAATCTCGTCTTTTTTGCCCACACTGGCTTTAGAAACCAACTTGCCATATTGCTTTAAAATACGCTCTACTTGTTCGTCGACCATTTTTTTGTCGGCAACGATCTTATAC
>JBATIN010000527.1:0-4613 GCA_049667765.1 Flavobacteriaceae bacterium | reverse complement strand
GCTCAAAGAACCTTGAAGGAGTTCTGCGAGTTTTTTTGAAATGGTAAGCCCTAGGCCGTATCCCCCGAATTTTTTTTCAGTGGTGGTTTCTGCCTGGGTAAATTCTTGAAAAATTAAATGCTGTTTTTCTTTCGCGATTCCTATACCAGTATCGACAACCGCTATTTTCAATGTCATTTTTTTACCAATTCTGGCCTGAGCATTTGCCTTTATGGTAATTGAACCTTCTTCGGTGAATTTGAATGAGTTGCCTAAAAGGTTGGTCAAAATTTGACGAATACGGAAAGGATCGCCAAGTACCGCTTTTTCCAGTTTTGGATCTATTTCTAGGACTAATGTTAAATTCTTGCTACGGAAAAGGGCTTCTACATTTTCTGCGGTTTCTTGAATTAGGTTGGCCGCAATGAACGGTATTTTTTCAATATTCAGTTTGCCCGCTTCAAGTTTGGAAAAATCCAAAAGGTCGTTAATGAGATTACCCACATACTCTGAGGCCGATTTCACGTTCTTTAGATAGCGCGCCTGTTTGTCGGAAATGCTGGTGTTTTCCATCAATTCAGTGTATCCGGTGATGGTATTTAAAGGTGTTCTTAGGTCGTGGCTCACGGTTGATATCAGCTGCTCTCTACTTTTTAACAATGATTCGGAATATTTTTTTTCTTTTTCCAATTGTTGTCGATAGACTTGAACTTTCCAAAAATCGCGGTTGATCAGAAAAGTAAAGATTGCAACGATAATGAACCCTAATAGCGCCGTTATTCCGGCAAGTCGCATACTACGACGCATAACGGTTTGTCGCTTGATAGTGTTAGCATAGCTATTGACCAAGATTTCTTGCTCAAAGGCTGCTATTATATTCTGTAATTGTCGAGAGAGCTCAAGATCGTTTCTGTTAACCTCTAATTCTTTCTGGGCAAATGATTGTTGGGACCTAAAATCTTGGACTTTTGCTTGTTCCAACATTACCCTAGATGCCGATAAAATTGAATCAACATATACTGCATCAGCTTTGCCATCTTTGGTTTTTGGGGCATTTTCACTCAAAAGTTTGGCATAATCACGTAATGATTTTTGAACACTGGGCGTAAATTTTTCAAAGTCGGTAAATAAGTTTTCTGCAGAAAACTTTCCAAAGGATTCTTTGATCTTGTCAAATTCCTTTAAGGCCTTATCCAAAGAATTATCGGTGACCTTCTGTTTTTTTAATTTGCGAAGCTCACTGTTGTTCGCAACTTTTTGGCCTAATAACACCTGAAGGCTATCGAGCAGGCCTTTTTGGTGGGTATCTTGTGTAAGCAATTTTAATGAATCTATAGACGACCGAATGGAATCTATTTTTTGGGCATAAAAAAGAAAATTATTGTCCGCATTGCTGTTCAAGGCCAATTTTGATAGACTTTCTGCCTTATATAGTTCGGTGACCAGAGCCCCGGTTTTTAAGAGTTTGGCATCTGTTTCTACCGTGGTATCGTTGGATATGAATACTTGAATTTCCGTATAGATAAAATACCCGGAGACCAATGCCAAAACGCACAGCACAAAATAACTGAGCATGATCTTTAAGGTAAATTTATTTTTTGATTTTTCATCCATGGTTAGCCCTCTAAACGAGTTGATATAGATACGTAAAATTGACCGATATTGTTTATAACAAATAGTTAAATAATTATTGAGGAAACCCTATGATATTAGTACTTATCAAACTACATTTGCATCATCTCAAAGGGGTGCTTGTTTTTTCGGGCTGAGATTATACCCAATGAACCTGGGCAGGTAATGCTGCCAAGGGAATGCGCAAAGCGCCATTAGGCTTTAGTAGTTCTTAACTGAACAAAATCAAATTGTAACATAGAATAATAACCCCTTTTATTCGTCACTTATTTTAGTGCGGATGAAACCACTATATACTTTTATGTTGTTTTTTGGTCTGCCATTAGGCATCTTGGCACAACAACAACCCAGCGATTCTTTAACAGGTACAAAAGTGGTACTCGATGAGGTCTTCGTTTCTGCTATTAGGGCTACGAACCAATCACCCGTTACCTTTTCCAATCTACAGAAGCAGGATATTGCACCAAGAAATTTGGGGCAGGATATTCCTATTCTTATGAATTTTTTGCCTTCGGTGGTTACCACTTCCGATGCCGGGGCGGGCGTAGGGTATACCAGTATTCGAGTGCGGGGCAGTGATGCGACTAGGGTTAACGTTACTATTAACGGTATTCCCTATAATGATTCTGAATCGCACGGCACCTTTTGGGTCAATATGCCCGATTTTGCATCGTCTACCCAAAGTTTACAATTACAGCGAGGTGTCGGTACCTCTACTAATGGTGCGGGAGCTTTTGGTGCAAGTCTCAATCTTTTGACCGATGCAGTTTCAGATGAAGCCTATGGTCAAATATCAAGTTCGTACGGCAGTTTTAATACCTTGAGGAATAATCTAAAATTCAGCACCGGGCTTTTAAATAATCATGTTGAAATCTCTGGAAGGCTTTCACGAATTACTTCTGATGGATACATTGACCGTGCATCGTCTAAATTAGATTCGTATTTCTTGCAAGGCGCTTTTAAGAGTGAGTCCACCCTAATAAAAACACTTCTTTTTGGGGGTCATGAAATTACCTATCAAGCATGGAACGGTATCGATGTAGAGACTTTGGGAATTGATAGAACCTTTAATCCGTCAGGGATGTTTACCGACGAAAACGGAACTACGCGTTTCTATGAAAACGAAGTTGATAATTACAAGCAGAATCACGCTCAATTGCTATGGAACGAGCAGTTATCTGCCCTCTGGAGTAGTAATTTTGCCCTACATCATACCCGCGGGCGGGGCTATTTTGAGCAATTTAAAGAAGACGATGATTTTTCTACTTACGGCATTCAACCGTTGAACCTAAATGGCGTAGAAATCAATACCACCGATTTGATCAGACGCCGATGGTTGAACAATCATTTTTATGGTACTGTTTTTTCTGTGAAATATGACAAAGATGATTTGAGCTTAATTTTAGGAGGGGGGCTCAATAGGTACGAAGGTGCGCACTATGGCGAAATTATTTGGGCCCGCTTTGCCGGTAATACTGGTTATAAAGAAAGGTATTATGATGACAGTTCATTAAAAAACGATGCAAATATTTTTGCCAAGGCAAATTATAAGTTAGGCGAAAAGTGGAGTCTTTTCGGTGATCTTCAATGGAGAAATGTCAGGTACAAAGCCAATGGAGACGATACTGGTCTGGTCGATGATCGTTTTTCTTTTTTCAATCCAAAAATGGGGTGGAGCTTTCTTTTGAACTCCAACAACAATTTTTACTTTAGCTATGCCGTTGCCCATAGAGAGCCCAACCGAAACGACTATGAGAATGGGAGTCCTAAACCTGAAAGGTTAGGCGATTTTGAACTAGGTTGGCGTTATGTAGCATCAACAGTTCAAGTCAGTTCCAATCTCTATTATATGGGGTATAAAGATCAACTAGTGCTCACTGGCGAACTGAACGATGTTGGTGCCCCGTTGCGTGCCAATGTTGGTGACAGCTACCGAATGGGACTTGAGGTCGATGCGAACATCAAATTGTCAAACACCTTTGACATTAGTCCGAATATTGCGCTTAGCACCAACAAAAATAGGGACTTTGTTTTTGAACGTGACGGTGTCTTGCAAGACTTAGGGCTAACGAATATTGCATTTTCACCCAATATCATCGTAGGCAACAGGCTCACTTATAGTCCTAATGAGCAATTGCAGATCTCGGTTTTGACCAAGTATGTGGGCAAGCAGTATATGGGAAATATAGATGCTGAAAGTTCGGTGCTTGATCCGTATTCACAAACCGATCTCAACGTGCAATACCTTTGGGAAACCAATTCTTTTATTAAAAGCATTACCCTTTCGGCCTTGGCCAATAATATCTTTAATGCGAAGTATGTATCTAATGGATATTTTTATACTTACGATGATGATTTTTCTAATCCAGATGCTGTAAAGACCATTGAGGGAGCTGGATATTATCCGCAGGCGGGAATTCATTTTTTGGTAGGCGCAACTTTGAATTTTTAATGTTCAATTTCTTTCAAGAAGTATTATTTTTAAGTGATGACTAAAAATAATCTTACCGATACAGAATTGATCCGTTGGGGAATAATTGGTTGCGGCAATGTAACCGAGGTAAAAAGCGGCCCGGCTTATCAAAAAACAAAAGGGTTTCAAGTAAGTGCCGTAATGCGGCGCGATGCTGCAAAGGCGGCAGATTATGCCAAACGACATAGAGTTGAGCATGTTTTTTCTGATGCAGACGCCTTGATCCATGATAAAAATGTGGATGCAGTATACATTGCGACCCCACCTGACACCCATAAATTATACGCACTAAAAGCTGCGGCAGCTGGCAAACCCTGTTGCATAGAAAAACCTATGGCACCAAGCTATAGTGATAGTTTAGAGATCGTTAATGCCTTTGAAAAGAAGAACCTTCCTTTATTTGTGGCCTATTATCGGCGGTCGCTGCCCCGATTTCTAAAAATCAAGGAATGGCTTGATACCGATGAAATAGGAAAAATCAGGCATATAACATGGTTTTTAAGTAAATCACCTTCGGAAATGGATCTGA
>JBATIN010000526.1:0-2906 GCA_049667765.1 Flavobacteriaceae bacterium | reverse complement strand
GGTCACCACTGCATTTTGAAGAAAAGTTTAGGGTTAATTGGTACTATGGCCTAATGATTTTATTGTATTTCGCCATTACTTCCATAATGGCTTTAATAGGAATGGATTCTATTTTATGCCCGCCCTTGCCCGTGATGGTTTCTGCGGCAAACAGTGAGTTTAAAATAGCTTCCTCCGTAGCCTCTATAGTGGCCAAGAATAAAGGGGACATGGCTTCATTTTTTAATATTTTGGTCTCTTTGACCAACCCATCACTTTCATGCTGAATTAGGTTGTCTTTCGCGGTGGATAGGGCGATTACATAATCGCCACTTCCGTTCGATGCTATACCCCCCGTTTTAGCAAGACCCATAATGGCTCTTTTGGCAAGTCTTTCCAAATTTCTTGCATCCAACGGGGCATTGGTAATAACGACCATCATACATGATCCATCAACGTCATATTTGAATTGTTTTGGAACGGTATTGAGCTCTTTGGCTATCGGCACCCCGTTTATTTCCAATACACCCCCAAAGTTGGACTGAACCAAAACACCAACCGTGTAACCGCCCAATGTTTTGGGTATCACCCTTGAAGAAGTACCTATACCGCCTTTATATTGAAAACAAATGGTGCCCGTACCTGCACCGACATTACCCTCTGCTACCATGCCGTCTTTGGCATTTTCTATGGCATACAGTACGTGGTCTTGGGTAATATGCCGACCCCTAATATCGTTTAACCAGCCATCATTAGTTTCCCCTACGACCGAATTTACCGATTGAACGGTTTCATTCCCTTTTTGCTTTAAGGTATAACTGATCAATGCATCGGAGGCCACTGGAACATTCAAGGTATTCGTTAGGATAATCGGAGTTTCGATATTACCCAGTTCCTTGACCTGACTGTAGCCGGCCAATTTTCCAAATCCGTTTCCAATATAGATGGCCGCAGGCACTTTTAATTGAAAAATATTGCCGGAATGTGGTAAAATGGCCGTTACCCCTGTACGTATGCTATCACCCGAGATTACTGTGGTATGGCCTACCCTGACATCTTCAACATCGGTAATGGCATTGTTTTTGCCTGGTTTTAGCACCCCAATTTCAATGCCATAATCTCGTATTCTTTTATCTTGGGAAAAAGCTTGTGTTGAAACCATGAGTAATAGGAGTAAAGGTATTCTAATCGAGTTCATCTGTATCATTGCATTGTTTACGAGTAGTGTTCAAGTAAATAGTCTCTGCTCGTTTTGTTTTTGAATGTTGGAGCTCGCTATTAGAATCGCTGGGGTAATGAAGTGCCTATGCTTCAAAAAATCCTAAAAGTAGATGTTTTTAAAAAACAAAATATGCTTTTAATAGCACTAAACTAAGTTTTTAATAAGAACCATTGTTACCCACTGGCTTGTACTAAATTATAAAATTATATTAAACAAGTAACCTGAAATAATGATACATAGGGTTACCACACCAAAGAAGATGCCGATGAGTTTTATCGACATTACTTTTTTCAATAACATCGCCTCGGGCAAAGAAAGTCCGACTACCCCCATCATGAAGGCGATTGCGGTTCCCAACGGAATTCCTTTGGCCACCAAGACCTGAACTACGGGAAGTATGCCAGAAGCATTGGAATACATAGGTATGGCCAGAATTGTAGCGATGGGCACGGCGAACAAATTCTCCTTGTTCATATACTGCTCAAAGAAACCTTCGGGAATATAGCCATGCATCAATCCCCCTATTGCGATTCCTACGATTACATAGGGTACGATACCTTTCAATATGTTGACCACCTCGCGCCATATGACGGGCAGTCGCTCAGTAAAGGGCTGTTTTTCCTCCTGGAACTTATCCTGTTCCCGTTGGGCGTTTGCGAGAACCTCTTTTACCCATGGGGTCAGCAAATGCTCGAGATTCAGTTTTTGAAGTATGAAACCTGAGATCGTTCCCAGAAGCACACCGCTGACCACATAAAGTATCGTAGTTTTCATCCCAAAAAGACCTAGGAACAGACCAATGGCAACTTCATTGACCAAAGGCGAGGTAATCAAAAAAGCGAAGGTTACCCCGAGGGGTATTCCCCCTCTTACAAAACCGATGAACAAGGGGACCGATGAACACGAACAAAACGGGGTTACTACCCCGAATACACTTGCCATCAGGTATTCCAGACCGTATAATTTATTTCTCGAAAGGTAGTTTTTGACCTTATCTATGGGGAAGTAGCTATTGACGATTCCCATAAAAAAGATGACGATAAAAAGGAGGATAAGGATCTTGGCACTATCGTAAATAAAGAAGTTCAGGGCCTCGGCCAAATGACTTTTGGCCTGCATGTTCAAAACATCATATACCAACCAATCCGCTATATGTTGGATCCAATCAAACATTTTTTCTTACAACGATGTTACCGGAAATTTCGCAAATCTGTTTAACGGTATTATAAATGGTGCCGAACTTTTCGATATTCTTCTTTAAAAGAGCGCTATTCAATTTTTCGTCCTGTGTAAAAATGGTCAGCTCGTAGGTTAAACGGTCCATTCTTGGTGGGTTTTCAAGACGTTCCGCCTTGACCGTGAGTTCGGCCTTTTCATAACCGAATCGCATCATGCCGGAAAAACGTTCCACATTTTTCAGGATGCAGGCCGCGAAAGAACCCAAAAACAGCTCGGCCGGATTTGGTAAAGTTTCCGATGTTTTATCGGTAGTGCCAAAGCGAATATGCGAATGCTTCACATGGATAATGGCATCATTGGCCGCTTCGGATTCCGCCCTAATAGAATAGTTCATCAACACCCTTTAGTTCTTCAGAAGTTCTAATACTTCGGCTTTGGTAGGTACTCGACCTTTTATGGTAATCTTATCATTGATGACCAATGCAGGGGTCGACGTGACGTTGTACTTCATAATTTCCATGATGTC
>JBATIN010000525.1:0-1868 GCA_049667765.1 Flavobacteriaceae bacterium | reverse complement strand
GTATCGGGAAGACACCAATTTATACGTGCCCTTTGGGTCTGAAATAGAAAGAGAAGGGCTAAAACAAGGATTTAAAGTAATTCGGGAAGCCTTTGCCGACCGCAGTTATAACGCGGATCTAAGCCTTGTTTCAAGAAGCCTATCCAATGCGATGTTACATGAGCCGAAGCAGGTATTTAATCATCTACTGCACATGATAAAAAAGGGATGCGTAAAAACAATCGACGGTAAATTGGTGGACATAATTGCAGAAACCTATTGTATTCACGGAGATACTGCTGCAGCTTTGCAAATTTTGAATTACCTTTCACGAACTTTACCTGAACAGAATATTTTTATTAGAAAATGAAACCCTATTCTTTGTCAATACGCCCATTTGGCAAACACGCCGTTTTACTCGAGTGGCCCAACCGAGTAGAAGAAGCCATACTGTATGATATTCTTCAGTTCTACAGCCATTTAAAAGACAATTGTTTAAAAGATAGCGGCTGGGAAATGATCCCGGCCTACAATTCGCTAACCTTGGTGCATAACTTAAAGCAGGTAGATTTTGAATCGTTTAGTGCCAATTTGCATGACTGGTATTCCGAAAAAGGAGAAGCTAAGCCGTCTCAACGATTTTTATGGCGCTTGCCGGTTTGCTATGATTTTAATTTTGGAATCGATCTACAAGAAGTAGCTGAAACGCTGAACATAAGTGCAGAAGAAGTCATAAAGTTACATGCCGATGCCATTTACACAGTTTACGGTATTGGTTTTCTCCCGGGCTTTATGTATTTGGGAGGCCTTTCAAAAAGTTTAGAAATTCCCCGCAAGAGTAGTCCACGCCTAAAAGTAGAAAAAGGAGCAGTAGGAATTGCCGGAAAGCAGACAGGTATTTATCCACAAGAATCGCCAGGGGGTTGGAATATTATTGGCAATTGCAGTGTTTCGATTTTTGATGCACAGCGAGAAGAGCCCTGTTTGGTAAGTGTTGGTGACCAGATTCAATTTTACCCAATTTCACGTGCCGAATACGATCTACATAAAATTGAGGGGGAAGTAGGAATTTACAAGGTAGAAAAAATAAAGATCCATGCTTAAAGTGCTAAAATCCGGGTTTTACACCACGCTGCAAGACCAAGGTCGTTTCGGACATCGTGATAAGGGGGTGCCCGTAGCTGGAGCGATGGATGGTTTGGCTTACGCAAAGGCCAATCACCTTTTAGAAAATAGCAAAGATGCCGCCGTGCTTGAAATCACCATGACAGGCCCCAAGGTTGAATTTGAGGAACCAACCTATATAGTATTGACGGGAGCCGCAATGGCTGTAGCCCTTAATGAGCAACCCTTAAAGACCTATAAGGTATATAAAGTAGAGGCAGGGGATATCCTCACCTACGGACGGTTGGAATCAGGGCTTAGAAGTTATCTGGCCATTAAGAATGGCTTTCAATCAGAACAAATTTTAGGGAGTCGTTCTTACTCCAAAGCTATTACAAAAGACACTTCTGTAAAAGCCAATGCCGCTATTCCGTACGAGCCATGTACTCATTTTGAGCCGAAAATCTCAGAGCTTAAAATCGACCCATACTTTGATGAAACTGTTTTAGAAGTGGCCAAAGGTCCTGAATATGGTATTTTAGACGATATTCATTTAGAAAAGCTTTTCGGTGCTAATTTCTCCGTTGCCAAAGAAAATAACCGAATGGCGTATCAGTTGGAAGAAAAAATAAAGGGGCATGAAGTATCTATGCTTACCTCGGCAACCCTTCCCGGTACGGTTCAAATGACACCCGACGGCAAAATAATCGTTCTCATGAAAGATGGCCAGACTACGGGCGGCTATCCTAGAATATTACAACTGACCGATCAGGCGATCGCGATAC
>JBATIN010000524.1:0-2759 GCA_049667765.1 Flavobacteriaceae bacterium | reverse complement strand
ATCTGTCAGTTCGCATTAACGCCATTGATGGTGCAGCGGCGGGAGTAGAAAATGTGTATGTGAACCAAATTGTGCAACAATTCAATGCCAATGCCAGGGTAGAATTGATGCAATCAGGAGCGAGCACGAATAAACTTCTAAATATAGCCACGATCCCCTCCTTCTGGTACAACGAGACCTTGAACTACAAGACCTTTATGGTACCCGGTATTCTGGTCTTACTGGTTACCATGATAACGTTGTTTCTCTCGGGAATGAACATCGTCCGCGAAAAGGAAATAGGCACCTTGGAACAGATCAATGTAACGCCCATTAAAAAATACCAGTTTATCATCGGTAAATTATTTCCGTTCTTAATTTTGGGACTAGTACTCTTGACCGTAGGATTAATCATTGCAAAACTACTTTTCCATATTCCTATTGTAGGAAGTATTCTGCTTATGTACGGCTACACCGTCATTTATATTTTGGTCATTTTGGGAATCGGACTTTTCATCTCCAATTATACCGACACACAGCAACAGGCAATGTTCATCGCCTGGTTTTTTATGGTAATTTTTATCTTGATGAGCGGATTGTTCACGCCTATCGAGAGTATGCCCGAATGGGCCCAACTTCTTACCGAATTCAACCCCATAAAATATTTTGTACAGGTTATGAGAATGGTCATGTTAAAAGGTGCTGGGTTGACCGATATTTACCCGCAAGTTCTAAAAACCTTGGGCTATGCTTTGGTTATGAACGGATTGGCCGTGTTGAGTTATAAAAAAGTTACATAATGGAAAACAATAATAACCACCGACTACAACCTGAAGAATCGAAATTTCTTTCCGGTCCGCTTTCTAGATTCAAAGAGCTGTTCTTTACTTTTAGGGTACAGTTCAGTTTTATCAAGGCTTTCCGGAAAATGCACTTTATCGGGCCTTGTGTAACGGTTTTTGGTTCCGCACGATTCGAACCCGACAATCCCTATTACCAACAGGCTGAAAAAGTAGGAGCGGCCTTGGCAGATTTGGGCTTTACTGTCATGACCGGTGGCGGGCCCGGCATTATGGAAGCTGCCAATAAAGGAGCCTACGAAGCCGGAGGTTATTCCGTGGGCTGCAATATTATCCTCCCTTTTGAGCAAAAACCGAATCCGTATCTGCATAAATGGATAGACATCCGTTATTTTTTTGTGCGCAAGTTTCTCTTAATAAAATACTCCTATGCTTTCGTAGTCATGCCAGGAGGTATGGGTACACTTGATGAACTTTTCGAGTCGATTACCTTGATACAGACCAAAATGATCCAAAACTTTCCGGTAGTCATTTTTGGTTCTGAATATCATAAAGAACTATGCCAACATATTCAAATTATGGCAAAAGAGGAAAGTATTGGCCCTGAGGATATGAAACTCTTGTTTGTTACCGATTCCGTTGAAGAAATGGCGAATCATATCAAAACCCACGCCATCGAAAGGTTTAAACTGGTCAAAAAAGAGCAAACACCCAAATGGTGGATGGGAGAAGGAAACCGAAAAGAAAATACAAGAAATTGAAAAAGATGAAAAGTAATATTTTTATGTACGCCACCTTAGCAGATTTGACGGCATTCGCTCTGTTGACCCTGTTTTTAAGCAGCTCGGTAATCTTCGATTGGTTCGGCATACGTGCCAAGGAGGGTAATTATGTGCCCTTTGTAGTCTGGACAAATTTCATCGTTAGTTGGCTCTATCTTCTAGCAGCTTACGGATTTATCAAGCTAAAAAAATGGGCGCATAAAATTTTGGTAGCTGCTGCCCTAATTTTGATTATCGCCCTGATAGGCCTGTTCTTTCATATTCAAAACGGCGGACTCTACGAAACCAAGACTATAGGCGCTCTTTTTTTTAGGACTTCCCTAACCTTGGTTTTTGCGTTATTGGCATATTTAAGGATAGTAAAAAAATGAGTCCCTATTGCCATATTCTCCTTTTAGTAACCCTATGCATAGGGAATATAACAAGTCAGGAAACAATCGAGAGTATCCCCAGACTTGATCTGGCCAAGATAGCCCAAGTCAATCAAAGCGATAGTTACATTACGTTTCCCACCGATATTGGCAATCTTGAACCCTTGATGTTCGAGGCCAATGTAAACCCTAGTTTTGTTATCCGCAAGCGTAAGGATTCACGGTTAATGGCCGTACTGACGGCACAGATTACGATCCGTATGTTCAATGAGGAATCTTACCCTGTTAGGACACCCAGTTACATACCCCAGATTTCAATGTATTATATGGCCAGTAACAAGTATGCCCTCGATCGTCTTACCTTTTTCGGGAAAATAGCACACCACTCCAATGGGCAAGACGGTGTTTATTATAATACGGACGAGACGATCAACCTCTCTACAGGAAATTTTTCCACTAATTTTTTTGATCTGGGATTAATAAAATCCGGATTCAGCAAAAATTTGAATGCGCAAAAATTTTTCAAAAGCTCGTTTGAGGTACACCCTAGAAGTTGGATGCTCGAAGAACTGCACGGAAAGTATAGTGGATTTCGTTGGCATAATGCGTTCTTGGCCTATAAACTTCCCGTGAAGATGGGCCATCTCGGAGCGGTAAAGGCAGACTTTTCCCTAAAGGCCGAAACCAGCTGGTTCATCGATAGTATCAACGATTGGGACACCTTTAATTTCAAACGCCTCAGTGGTAGTCTTACCTTTTATTACCACCCAAAATTTTTAGAAGATATCGGGTTCTTTGTTCAGTATTACCATGGAACGGATTACTAC
>JBATIN010000523.1:0-10283 GCA_049667765.1 Flavobacteriaceae bacterium | reverse complement strand
GTTTGCTCGCTAATTCGCGTTTGTGTTCTCCATCCGCGGATGTATTCCACTCCTCCGATTCCATATCGTCAATGGATACAAAAGTGGGTTCACCGCCCATGGTCAAGCGCACGTCATTAGCCTGCAGTTCATCTTCAACTACAAAACCCAAATCGTAAATGGCCTTCCATTGCTCCTCGGTGTACGGTTTGGTAACTCGAGGGGATTCAAATATCCGTGTCACGGAATTATCGAATTCAAAAGTGGTTTCGGTAGGTTCGGTAAAACCGCTAACCGGCGCAGCACTCTCATAGGAAGGCGTACAGGCCAAAGGAATATGCCCTTCACCGGCCAATAATCCGGAAGTGGCATCCAGACCGATCCAGCCGGCCCCGGGCAAATATACTTCGGCCCAAGCGTGGAGATCTGTAAAATCCTCTTCAGGACCAGACGGACCGTCCAACGACTTTTCATCCGATTTCAATTGTACTAGATAACCCGATACAAAACGGGCGGCCAAGCCCAAATGCCGTAAGGTCTGCACTAATAACCAGGCAAAATCACGACAAGAACCTAATTTACTGTTCAGGGTCTCTTCACAGGTCTGTACACCGGGTTCCATACGAAGGGTGTAGTTTAAGTGAGTATACAGATCGCTGTTGAGGCCGATGAGGAAATCAATGGTGCGTTTGGGGGACCTATCGATTTTAGACAACCAATCTTTTAATAAAGGGCCGCTATCTACCTTTTCCAAATAGGGTAATAATTCTTTTTTTAAATCTTCGGAATAGGTAAAAGGAAAGTTTTCTACCGCCTCTTCAACGAAAAAATCGAACGGATTAATGGTTTTTAGATCTGCTATTATTTCAACATCTACTGAGAGTTCAGAAGTCTTATCGGGGAAAACGATTCGGGCCAAATAGTTGCCAAAAGGGTCTTGTTGCCAGTTAAAAAAATGATTCTCCGGCTTGATTTTGATGGAATAGGACTCAATTGGGGTTCTACTATGTGGGGCGGGACGTAACCGAAAAATATGGGGAGAAAGGCTAATGGCCTTATCATAAATGTATTTTGTTTTGTGTTTTATTGCAACTTTTAGAGCCATATAATAAACGGATTAATGTTACCGATAATATAACGTACATTTTTGGTATTAACTATTTGTTTGGTGAGAATACTTGAATTTATTTTCAATGTAATTAATAGCGGAATTTTTACTCCCCCATTTATTGGCAATCGTTATCTTTAGAATATACTTCTCTAAATTGAAAAAAAATGAAATTCGTACTCGCTCCAGATAAGTTCAAAGGTTCCTTGACCGGGTTCGAAATCTGCGATGCTATTGAAAACGGACTAAGAAAAGTCTTTAGTGATGCCGAAATTCTTAAAATGCCCTTGGCCGATGGGGGTGATGGTACCATTGAAGTAGTAAAGCATTACCTTAATGCGGAGACCATAAAGTTGACTGTAAACAATCCTCTGTTTCATCCAGTAGAAGCATCATACCTATTTTCCAAGGATACAAAAATTGCCTACATAGAAATGGCCGAAGCGTCGGGGTTGAAGCTTCTAAAGGTACACGAAAGAAATTGTAAATCGGCTACCTCTTTAGGCACTGGTGAGCTTATTGCGGATGCCTTGGAAAAGGGAGCAAAAGAAATCATTTTAGGTATTGGGGGCAGTGCTACAAATGATGCGGCAATGGGTATGGCCGTCGCCTTGGGTTTTGTTTTTTTAGATGAAAACAACAAACCCCTGCTACCCGTTGGAAGTTCATTAAATCATGTTCGCAAAATTTCAACTTCGGGAGTAGATCCACGTCTTAAGAATGTAAGGGTGAAAGTAGCCTGTGATGTGACCAACCCCTTTTATGGTAAAGAAGGTGCAGCTTTCGTGTATGCCGAACAAAAAGGAGCCACTAAGGAAGAAATATCGATGTTGGATGAAGGGCTACGGAATTTCGCAAAAATCATAAAGGAGCAGTACTTTATTGATGTTCAGCATATGCCAGGCGCAGGTGCCGCCGGAGGTATGGGAGCAGGTACGATGATTTTTCTTAATGCAACGCTTACTTCCGGTATTGATCTAATCAAAGAGATGGTCAACTTTGACGCTCAAATTAAAAACGCCGATTGGATCCTGACCGGAGAGGGTAAACTTGATGGCCAGACACTGTCGGGCAAAACCATTAACGGGGTGCTTACATCCGCAAAGCACCAAGGCATTAAAGTAGCGGCATTTTGCGGAGCGATCGACTTGTCGGAAGCAAACGCAAAAGAGTTGGGGATCTCTTATATCGAGGCAATTTCAAAGGATATGCCTGATTTGGAAACGGCCATTAAACATAGTTTTAAAAATTTGGAAGATGCCGCTGAAGTTTTTGCAAAAAGCACAAGTTGAATTAAACGATTATTGATTAATCAATTTAGGTCAAAACCTAACTAGTGAAGTACCGTAAAGAAATCTCGTAAACCGCTCAATATACTTTGAATGGCATAGGATGCCAATATCAACCCCATGATTTTACTGATTACGGTTATGCCGTAGGAGCCAACTTTATTCTGTACCGAATTGGCGGCTATCAATAATAAACTGGTAATGGCAACCACTAGTAAAACCATTACAGTGGTGACGGCTTGTTGTTGAATGGTATATAAATTATTATTGGTCATCAGTACCACCGCCATTATCGCGCCTGGAGAGGCAATGGAAGGTATGGCGATCGGGAATATGGCCACATGCTTATAGTCGGTGATCCTGTTTTTTTCATTTTCCGGTTTTCCTTCCCCAAAAATCATGGTTAGGGCAAAGAGAAAAAGAATAACTCCTCCCGAAATCTGAAAGGCATCCAAGGAAACTTCCATCCCTTCTAGGATCAACTGGCCTACGACGATAAAAAATAAGAGAATCAGAAAAGCTATGAACGATGCCCTTATGGCAATTTTCTTTTTATGCTTTTTGTCAAAATGTTTCGTGGCTTCTAAATAGACAGGTACTGACCCCAATGGGTCAATGACCGCAATTAAAAAAAGTATTGTAGCGAGAATCTCCGACATTTTTATTTAATTCGTTTGCCCTGGGTTGTAAAAGAAAGTCCTTGTTGGCTCATGGTTGAATTCATTATCCCTTCAAATAAAGGCTCCGAAGCATTTTTTGGAATCTTCCATTCGATAATGAAGTTAGACCCCGTACCGCCTTCAACATCCAATTCGTCGATTATTATTTCGGTTGTTTCTAGGGGTGCCAAATAAATAGGTTTGTCGAAATAGGTTCGGACAGATTTCCCATAAGTATCAAAATACTGAGCCTTAAGCAGATATATAGTATCCAAATCACTGGTATTTCGTAGACTGACCATGGCCGTTAAATTATGGGTCTTATGTTCTGTTTGACTATAGATCTGTGAATAAATGGACAGGTAAGATTTGCCATACTCAAGCGAATCCATTTTACTAATATCGGCCTTCCGTTTTGACCAATTTTCAGGATTTATGGAACTCATTTCCTTTTTCTCATCACAACTAATGAAAAAAAGAATTAATATCGTGAATACAATTATATTTTTCATTTTTGCTTCCGTTTCGTCAAATTTACCAAATTGGGCTGAAAATAGCTTTTTAAAAATCTAAATACAATACTTGTATGAGCTGGAAATCAAATCAATCTGCGGTTCAAAGCTTCAATCCTCTATAGATGCGTGTAATCTTGATACTAGTTTATTGAATTCAACAATTCAAAAGACCTAATGAAATATACCGCATAAAATGACCCCTGTCTTAAAAAAAGAAGTGTGTATGGGCCTTCTACCTGTGCCTTGATGGGCAAATAAGGCTATGTTGAGTATGGATTTAAAGCAAGTTTTTTTAACCTATGGAAAATTAAAAAAGAAAGGATATTAACACATTGTTGGTTATTTAATAGGAAAGATTTTGTTTTCTGCTTTAAATTTCATTCATTTCTTGTACATTTCAATTTCCTAATTTCGACTTTATTAAAGTTTTCACAAATATAGAAAGCTGATTATCGAATAGGAATAAACAATTGGCAGCATAAGTACTTAGTGCTTAATAAGCTTAACTTTATATAAAAATAAGTATGGATTTTAATGAATTGGCCATTGAGTTCGTAAATAGGAAAATGAGCAATATGTCTACTAGCGATAGGGTAAATGCCTCAAGAGAGGCTAAAGACCTGATTTTAAAAATCAATGAAACCTATAAGAAGACTAAAGACTCGAATCTTATGGACTTAATGAAGAAGATTACTGAAAAGAAAAAGAAGATCGATAAACGCCTTAACGGCAGACTTGAAGTTTAAAATGTAGTGGTGTTGGTGTTACACTACTTAATTTTGTAAATCAAAAATAATAAAGCCCTCCAAAAGAGGGCTTTATTGATTGTCAAAATCAAATACTAACTAATAAATAGGGGCACAATAAATTTGGGGAAATTAACTCGGTAAATCTTAAAAGTAACCGAAGGCCCAAAGTATTAGGCTGCCGACTACGGCAAGTAAAATACCTACCAGTAAAACTACCATTATACTTAAGAAACCGTTCAATACTCGTTCGTTGAAAGTAATTTCCTGTTCCATGATCATGTTATTTGAACTAAATATAGTGAATTGCATTGAAAAATTAAGGATATTTCGGCGATATTTCGACTAACTACTTCATTGTTAGTATGTTTGAACGACATACGGTAATTTTAATCGATAAAGTGACCTTGGTCTTAACCGGTGTAATTATTGGCCTTTGCTAAGTTTTTTGCTTAATTCTTCAAGCGATACCCCTTTTGTTTCTGGCATCATAAACCGTACGAAGAGCAACTGTAAAACCATCATAAAGGCGAAGAAAGCGAAAACTGGTCCTGGGCCAATACTAGTAAAAAGCACAGGTACTAATGAAGGTATTATGGCAGCCAATACCCAATGCGTAGAACTGCCAAAAGCCTGCCCGGAGCCCCGTAGATGATTCGGGAATATTTCCGATATGAAAACCCAGATTACGGCACCTTGCCCTATGGCATGTGAGGCGATAAAGAGAAAAAGAAAGACTGGTACGGCCATTCCTTCCCATTTTAGGATAAACGCGGCGGCCACCAACGAGAGGGATAAAATGTAGCCCACAGAGCCTATGTACATTAACTGCTTTCTGCCCAGTCGGTCGATTAAAAAGATACCTACCAGTGTAAAGACAAGATTGGTAATACCAATGCCAATGCTGCTCAACAAGGCCGTACTTTCACCAAGACCCGCCGCTTCAAAAATTCTTGGGGCATAGTACAGAAAGGCATTTATGCCCGAGAATTGATTGAAAAATGCTATCAAGAAGGCTAGCATCAACGGAAACCGATATTTTTTCATAAATATGTTTTCTGATGCGCTTTTTTCATCTTGTCCGCTTTCCATATCGGCTTTTAGACCTTCCAAGGTCAGTTCGGGGTTCGTAGTCGCCAGCACTTCCCTAGCCTCTACAGTGCGATTTTTTGTCAATAGCCAACGCGGACTCTTAGGCACGGTAAAGACGAACATGGTATAGATAATGGCGGGAAAAGCTTCTACGCCTACCATCCAACGCCAATCGTTATCGCCCATATCGCTTAAGACATAATTGGACACAAAGGCCATTAAAATTCCGAATACTAGCATAAATTGGTATAAGCCTACCAGGCGACCGCGATGTTTGGCCGGTGCAATTTCGGATATATAGGTAGGTGCGGCAACCGTTGAGGCGCCTATTCCTAGGCCACCTATAAAACGTGCAATAGCAAAGGTGTAGGGGTCGTTGGCAAATGCAGAACCGATCGCAGAGACCGAAAAGAGTATGCCAATCCAAATTAAGGTATTTTTACGGCCAATTTTGTTGGTGGGGATGCCGCCTAGAATAGCTCCGACAACCGTGCCCCATAATGCCATTCCTATTACTACCACACCATGAAATGTATCTGAAGAATCCCATAACAGCTGTAATTTTTTTTCCGCCCCGGAGATGACAACGGTGTCAAAGCCGAATAAAAAACCAGCTAATGCGGCTATCATCGAAATTCTTAAGATTTTGGCGTTCATGAAGGTGGTTTGTTGGTTTGCGTAAAGCTAACAAAATTTGAGCAACCGCCTAGCACTAAATTTTTGGAAATACCCTTCCTAAGTATAATAGTGCCTTGGGCTTTGCAGGCACTCCTCTTTACTCATAAATTTCGTTTGATACCTAATTTTGGCATGTGCTTCTGCACTCTTGAGATTCACATCAGGTGTTAAAGTATTGTCGGTGATAGACGAAATAAAATTGCTGTAAAATGCTGTTATGCAACCAAATAAATTTAATTTAGTGTGTGGATGAAATCCATAATTTGTATGCTCGCCCCTTTGTTTTTAGCGATGTATGAGGCGTTTATTTGTCCTGTTTTTAAGCGATAATCAGCATGGTCGAGTAGTTTTTTCATAAGTTCACCAAACTCCCACGAAGATGATATGGGCAAAACCCCTTTTTGCGCCACGAGATCTTCAGCTTCTTTAAATCCTGAAAAATTAGGGCCGATAATGACAGGGATCCCGAAAACCGCTGGTTCAAGGGTATTGTGTAGTCCTGTTGCGAAACCGCCCCCGACATAGGCAATGTCGGCATAGCTGTATATTTTGGTCAGCAGGCCAATGTGGTCAATGATAATGACTTCATAGTCATCTAAGGTGCTAACATCCATTTTGGAATACAGCACCTTTTTCTTGGTAATCGCCCCGGCCAAACCTAGAATTTTATCGTGCTTTACCGTATGAGGGGCCAATACGTATTTAAGGTTTTTCGGCGCATTGTTAATATAATCGATCAATATAGCTTCGTCTTCGGGCCAAGTGCTTCCGGCTACAAAACAGGGTCGGTCTTTTTTAAACTGCTCCATAAAAGGCAGGTGGTTGTCGCGCTCTACTATTTCTGAAACACGATCTAATCGGGTGTCACCACTGATCGAGGTGTTTTCAATGCCGATCGTTTTTAAAAGGGCATAAGAAGGCTCATCCTGTAAAAAAATGTGATTATAGGTTCTAAGTGCTTTTTGCATAAACCCACCGTACGATTTAAAAAAGATTTGGTTTTTTTTAAAAATGGCGGAAACCAGAAGGGTCGGTATTTTATGTTGTCGCAACTGCTTTAAATAATTGGGCCATATTTCGTACTTGACAAATATGGCTAGCTTAGGATGTGCCAGTTCAATAAATCTTTCCGAGTTTTTTCGTGAATCAAGGGGAAGATAAATTACAAGGTCTGCCATTGGGGTGTTCTTTTTAACCTCATACCCGGAGGGAGAAAAAAAGGTTACCAAAATTTTATGGTCTGTATACGTTTCTTTTAATTTTTCAATAATAGGCAGGCCTTGCTCAAATTCGCCCAAAGAGGATACATGGATCCAAAATACTTTGTCATTCTTGGCTATATTCTTTTCCAAAACCTCAAAAACGTTTTTTCTGCCATTGACGAAAAGCTTGATTTTCGGATGGAATAAAGCAATCAACCTAAGGTGCAGCCAGCTTAAGCGAACTACGAGATTATAAAGAAAATACACCGTTATAATGTTTCGGGCTAAATTACACTTCTTTCAATAAATTCATTGTTTATCGTTTCGTATTTTTGTAATCAGTTTACTCGTCGGAATTATGAAAAAAATCCAGATGGTCGATTTAGGAGGCCAATATGAAGAAATAAAAGATCAAGTAAATGCGTCTATAGCCAGCATTATGGAAACTTCGGCCTTTATAAACGGCCCCGAAGTACACGCTTTTCAAAAAGAACTTGAAGAATATTTAAGGGTAAAACATGTTATTCCCTGTGCCAACGGTACCGATGCCCTGCAGATTGCGATGATGGGTTTGGGCCTTAAACCTGGCGATGAGGTCATTACGGCCGATTTTACTTTTGCCGCTACGGTTGAGGTCATTGCCTTATTGCAGCTGACCCCTGTTTTGGTAGATGTGGATCCAGCTACTTTCAATATTAATATTTCGGCCATAGAAAACGCAATAACCGCCAAAACAAAGGCGATAGTGCCGGTGCATCTTTTTGGTCAATGCGCCAATATGGATGCGATAATGCGTTTGGCCCAAAAACATAGTTTGTTTGTCATTGAAGATAATGCACAGGCCATTGGGGCGAACTATATTTTTGAGGATGGAAGAAAACAAAAGGCGGGAACCATGGGTCATGTAGGATCTACTTCATTTTTTCCTTCTAAGAATTTAGGATGCTATGGTGATGGCGGCGCAATTTTTACTAATGACGATCAGTTGGCCCATACCTTACGGGGTATTGTAAACCATGGCATGTACGAGCGCTACCATCACGATGTGGTCGGGGTGAATTCTCGATTAGACTCCATTCAAGCTGCGGTACTTCGGGCGAAACTGCCGAAACTTGATGCCTATTGCGATAAAAGACGGGAAGCCGCTAGGGCGTACACCAAGGCATTTAAAGGTCGGCCGAATATTATTGTTCCAACAACGGTTCGCGAATGTGAAGGTATTTGCGATACCTGCGATTGCCATGTTTTTCATCAATATACCTTACGGATTACCAATGGAAAACGAGATGCGCTGGTGAAACATTTGGGCGAAAAAGGCATTCCTTGTGGGGTGTATTATCCTATTCCTCTGCACAAACAAAAGGCCTATGCCGACGACCGTTATAACGAAGCCGATTTTCCTGTAACCAATAGATTGGTAAAAGAAGTGATCTCATTGCCAATGCACACCGAGCTTGATGAACAACAGATTGCCTATATTACCCTAACCGTCAACGAATTTGTTAATGGGTAAGAAAAGAAGTTCATAAGTTCGCAGCTTAGACCATAACTATAAACAAATAATATGAAGATTTTAGTAACCGGCGGGTTGGGCTTTATTGGGTCACATACCGTGGTAGAGCTGCAAAACGAAGGTTTTGAGGTCGTCATTATCGATGACTGTTCCAATTCTACCGAAGATGTATTGAAGGGCATCACGGCCATCACGGGCAAGTCCCCAATTTTCGAAAAACTTGATTTAAAGGAAAAAATAAAGGTCGAAGACTTTTTTAAGCGACATCAAGACATTGAAGGTGTAATTCATTTTGCGGCTTCAAAGGCAGTAGGCGAAAGTGTTGAAAAACCCTTACTATATTATGAAAACAATATTGGAACATTAGTCTACCTTTTAAAGGAACTTTCCAAAAAGAACAAGGCGAGTTTTATCTTTAGTTCATCTTGTACCGTTTACGGGCAAGCCGAAATAATGCCGATTACCGAGGATGCACCCGTAAAACCTGCCGAATCACCTTATGGAAACACCAAAAAAATGGGCGAAGAGATTATCGCCGATACCTGTAAAGTAACACCTAGTTTAAATGCGATTGCCCTGCGTTATTTTAACCCAATGGGCGCGCACCCAAGTATAGAAATAGGCGAGTTGCCTGTCGGGGTGCCACAGAATTTAGTGCCATTTATTACCCAAACCGGAATTGGACTGCGAAAAGAACTATCGGTTTTTGGTAATGATTACCCTACTGAAGATGGTACTTGTATTCGCGATTATATTTATGTGGTCGATTTGGCGCGGGCACATGTGATCGCCCTTAAACGTTTGTTGGAACAAAAGAATTCGAACAACTACGAAGTGTTCAATGTGGGAACGGGTAAAGGTAGTTCGGTGTTGCAGGCCATTGAAAGCTTTGAACGGGTTTCGGGCAAGAAATTGAACTACAAGATCGTGGATCGTCGCCCAGGCGATATCACTACTGCTTATGCCGATATCACTAAGGCTAATAAAGTTTTAGGCTGGAAATCCAAGTATACTTTAGATGAAGCAATGAAGTCGGCATGGGCCTGGGAACAGAAGATTAGAAGCTAATAGTTTTTAAGGGTTTTACTAAGATCGTTTGCATTGGTTTGTGAGATGACTAGAATTATATGTATATTTCTGGTCATAAATTTAACCCACTATATAAAATGCAAAAAACAATTCTAGTTTTTCTACTTCTTTGTACAGGAATTTCTGCGGCACAAGAGGTTTACCTACAGTGCGGAACCATTCTAGACACTAAATCGGGCAAACTGTTGTCTGAAAAAACCTTGGTAATAGCTGGCAATACGATCAAAAGTATTAAAAACGGATATGTAGAAGGAACCTCGAATGACCAGGTAATCGATTTAAAAGATAAATATGTACTGCCCGGTTTTATCGATATGCATGTGCATATCGAAGGCGAGTCAAGTCCGACACGATATATAGAACGTTTTACAAACAATGAGGCGGATATTGCCTTTCAATCGACTGTATACGCC
>JBATIN010000522.1:0-2556 GCA_049667765.1 Flavobacteriaceae bacterium | reverse complement strand
GCGTATAAGTTTTTGAATCTTATATAGAAATGACAGGTATAAATTTACGGTTTGCATTATAAAATTTAACACGTTATTATTCTATAGGCCTTTTTCATATCATTTTGTGTAATTAATATATCAAATTGTTAATTGATAAAAGCATTAATATTATTGAAATTTATTAAAACAAAGTCTATAATAAAACCTTTCACTTATACTATAACGTGACACTACAGGACAATAAATTAATATGTGAGAAATATATTTATATAACCTAAAGAAATATCAATGTTTTCGTGTTTGCTGAGTGCTATTTTTAAGGTTAAAAAACATATTATCCAGATATAAAATGAAAATCTAACTAAATCACACCACTTGTTTAAAGTTTATTTTATCTTTTTTTATAAACAATAAAATAATGACACGTCACATCAAAACCATTCTTGCCGTTCTGCTGATCAATTGCTCCCTAACGGTGGGACAGGCACAAAACAGCACGCTGGAACAAGGTTTTAAAAATCTGCCACCATCGGGAAAAGCCCGTACCATGTGGTTTTGGATCAACGGAAATGTAAGCAAAACGGGCATAACGGCCGACTTGGAAGCCATGAAAGAAATAGGTCTTCAAGGCGCGCTGATTTTTAATGTCAGTTTGCAGCATCCTTCGGGCACAGCATCCTATTTAAGTCCGGAATGGCTCGACCTTTTTCATTTTGCAGCATTGGAAGCACAACGTTTGGGGCTTGAACTTAGCTTTCATAATGGCGCGGGTTGGTCTTCAACCGGTGGTCCGTCCATAACGCCCGAATATGCGATGCAGGAAGTGGTTTATGCTGAATTAACCGTCCAGGGAGGCATAGTGTTTAAAGGACAATTGCCGCAACCCAGCACAAATTTAGGCTACTATGAAGACATTGCCGTCCTTGCTTTTCCTAAACCCAAAAGCGATGAGCGCATCACTAATTTAGATTATAAGACCCTTTCGGGTAAAGTGCGCAACCACTTGGCTCCTGACGATAAGGAAGTTGCTTCATCTGCCATCGTGAAGAAAACGGATATTATCAATGTAACATCTAAAATTACAGGGGCAGGATTGCTGGAATGGGAGGTGCCTCAAGGGGAGTGGGTCCTATTAAGAGTTGGCCATACGGCAACTGGTTCTAAGAATCGTTTTCCAAGCGATGGTGGTGCAGGTTTGGAGTGCGATAAAATGAGCAGCGAAGCCGTTGACCTATTTTGGGAAGATGGCATTATGCCCATTATAAACAAATTGGATACCTTGATCGGGAGTGTGGTCGCAAACTGTCATGTCGATAGTTACGAAGTGGGTACAACCAACTGGACAGCCAACTTTGCCGATGAATTTAAGCGTCTTCGTTCCTACGATTGCGGCTTGTATTTGCCTGCACTTGCCGGTTATTACATTGAAAGTGGAGAAGAAACAGAACGGTTTCTTTGGGATTTCCGGCGTACCATTGGCGATTTAATTGCAACAAACTATTACGGACGCTTTCGTGAACGCTGCCATCAATATGGAATGCTTTTCTCCACAGAACCGTATTGGGGCCCGTTTGACAACATGCAAGTCGGGGCAAATGCAGATGCTGTGCTGTCCGAATTCTGGAGTGGCCATCTGGCGTCTTTTGATTCCCCTAAATTTGTAGCTTCTATAGCCAAACTAAATGGCAGTGCTATTGCAGAGGCCGAAGCTTTTACCGATGAAGGCGGATGGCAGCGAGATCCCGGCTCGCTTAAAGCTATTGGAGATTTGGCTTGGGCACAAGGCATCAACCGTTTTGTTATTCATTGCTATGCGCATCAGCCTTGGAACGTAGCCCCAGGATTAACATTAGACCGTTTTGGAATCGATTTTAACCGACACAATACCTGGTGGAAACAGGGCAAGCCCTTTCTTGATTACATTAACCGGGGGCAGTTCCTGCTGCAACAAGGCACTACGGTAGCCGATGTCTTGGTGTTTACGGGCGAAGCTTCTCCGAACGATGCCCTGTTGATTCCGCAAATTAAGGCTTTAGGCTATGATTATGATTTGGTGGGGTCGAACAAAATAGCGTCCTTATCCGTTAAGGAAGGTCTTATTTATACGGAACATGGTGCTACCTATAAGGCACTGGTACTTCCCCAAAATAGTTGGACTACACCCGAAACGCTTTCAAAATTAGAAACATTGGCAAAAGGTGGTGCTACCATTTTGGGAGCAAAACCAGAAAAATCGCCAAGTCTGCAGCACTATCCCAACAGCGATATAAAAGTGGCACAATTGGCTGATGGGCTATGGGGCGAAGGTTTGATAAAAGACATCGCTGTCCTAGATTTTTTAAAGAATGGAGCGCTGCATCCCGATGTGAGTATCGAGCAGCTTGATGGTAACGATTTTGATTTCACCCATCGAAAGGCAGCCGATACCGATATTTATTTTGTGGTCAACAAACAAAAGGAAAGTCGTGTTTTAAATTGTCGTTTTCGAGTGTCCGGCATGCAACCCGAGCTATGGAATGCTGAAAGTGGAGAAATAATACAGGCAGTAGTATGGCAGGATAATGGCGATGGCAC
>JBATIN010000521.1:0-5576 GCA_049667765.1 Flavobacteriaceae bacterium | reverse complement strand
TTCTGTTCGGTTGTAGTACTTGGGTGTAAAAATATGTCCGCTTTTTTCAAGTAGGCATTAAATTCGGGTCCATGTTTGGTGGGGCCACAAAAGCAAACGCTATCCGAAAGTCCGTTTTCAACCACGTAATTTTCCAGCTGTTCCCTAAATCTGCCTTGCCCTACCAAATTATAATGGATGTTGAGCTTGGGTTCTTTAGTTTTGAGCTGTTTTAAGGCCTTTAAGACAGCCATATGCCCTTTTACCGGTAAAAGACTAGCAATGGTGAGTAGGTTTAATACCCCGTCTTTAATTTGGTAATCGCGTTCGGTGGCAAAAAGTTTGGTGTTGATCCCATGGTAGTGCACCCGAATTTTATGTGCGGGACATCCCATGGCTAACAAGTCTTTTTTCATTACTTCCGACATGGCCAAAAAAATGTCGTATTCTCGAAATAGCTTTTTGTACTGTATTCTTCCCACAATCCCGAATTTTCTTGGTACTACCGAAACATCGTACCCATAGCAAGAGCATATTTTCGGCACTTTCAATTTTTTGGTCAGCGGATGGAATAACGCCGCATCGGTCATAAAGTGGGCATGAATACAGGTCGGGGCAACGGTTTTCAATTGCTTTTCAAAATAGGCTTTATGCGACCTTCGTAATATTTTCGTCGACAGGGCCGTTGCTATTTCTGGGGCGTAAATAGCGGCGTTGGCTTCGAGATTGTTTAGGTTAACTATCGTAAAAACACTATGTTTTTCAGAAGCTATCGCATTGATCTGATTTACGATAAACGTTTCGGTAGGACTCGTAAATTTTCTTTCTAGATGTAAGACCATAGCCGTATTATGATTGGGAGATAGTTAGGTTGGGTAGCCAACGTGCTGTAGAAAAGGCGAAGTGCTCGTAGAAATTCATTCTGTAGTGAGTATACTTTTTAAGTTGATTTTATTTGTTTTGAATTCGCTATTCAATGTTGATTTTGCAATTTGTATTTTATCGATCACAACTGGTTTAAAAGGGCTTCATCGATGAACGGCAAAGTACGTTTAAGTTTAAATTACAGGAGTATTAAATGGACAACCTACAAGAATATTAGTCGAAAGTCATGTTTATGGGAGAATTCGGAAATCTTCCAATATGGCCAGGAACTTTTTTTTGGTTCATACGGTTTCAAAAATCGGTTCAAGCGTTTAAGGCTTCCCGAACCAAGGGTTTGAATTTTTCGTCGACCACCCGTTTCCATGTATATTGTGCATATTCTTTCCGCAGGGCAATACTGTCCAATTCTGGTTTTCGTTGCCACAGCTCTAGAAGTCCTTCCTGAAAAGAGTCTGCCGTATCATTGATCAATACTCCCGCGGTTTTTGAGACGATCGCCTTATTGGCATCGGTAGCGGTGGCGATGACATGAAGCCCTGAGATGAGGTACTCAAAGGTCTTCGTGGGCGGCTGATGTTGATAGTGCGGCGTGATCGGTACATAAGAAACCCCAACATTGCTTTTTGCGAAATAAGGGGCCAATTTGTCACGGTGTAAAAAGCCTGTGGTAAAAATGCTTTTTTCAAGTTTATTCGCTTTAACATACGTTCTGATCTCGCTTAAGTCATTGTCTTTAGAATCACCGATAATGGTAAAGGTGGCGTTTGAATTTGCCCCGGTTGCTTTTGAATTTTCAAGAAATTGATGAAAGCCCTTTACACAATCCTGCACCCTTCTTCCACCCAGCGTGCCTACATATAACAAGGATAAAGGTTCATAGGTTTTTTGGTCGGTGGCGTAACAATCCCCTCCTAAGGGCAGTACCTTAAATTCTTTTAGCCCAATTTTTTTGCCGATGCCTTCGCTTATCATTGAAATATTCTTGAAAAAAAATAATTCAAAACGCATGATCGAGTTATAGATGCGACGTTTCAAAGGGCCGCTCATAACCCCCAAGGTGTCTACATAAATCATAAATTTGGCTTTTAGGTTGGCCAATTTTATCAACGATGATCCCCTGAAATAATTTACAAAAACCACGTCATAGCCTTTTCTGATCTCATTGTGGAAAGACTGAAGTAGTTTCACGTTGCGCATGACCTTATTATACTTTCGGCTTACATAGATCTGGTTCACCGTTGGAAGTTCTATTTTTGGCAGGTCATAATCCCACCCGATATAGGTAATATCGAATTCATCCGCAGCAAATTCGCAATGTTTGAAGGTGGTCGTAGAATACCCGAACTGCCCCGAAGCCAAAATCAGGACCTTAGGTTTATTGGTGCTTTTCATACTCGATATTGAGCTACTGTCCACTAGTATTTAAATTCAAATTTATCATGTTTAAGGGCGCAGCGAACGGCCAATTTCATGAGGTTGGCAAAAGTAAAGTTCCATTTTTGTTTTGAAGCATTTTTTATAAAAAAGATGAATGTTTTTAAACCGAATTTTGAGGCTTTTTTAGCCACAAAGAAAAATTGGTTCCCCATAACCTTGCTAAACACTTCATTATCATAGATTTTTTTGTCGTTGTTGGCCGCATTAATTGTACTTAACCACTGGTAACAGGTCTTAAACTCTGCAAAAGAATCAAAAATCCTTACCGAACAGCTATCTTCGTGGGCCCTAAGGTCATCTTCAGTGGGGTCAATGCCCAAGGGTAGAAGGGCCTTAGGATAGATGGTTTTTTTGATTAGGAATTTTTTTTGGTCTTGGTCATCGAACGATTTCATGATACTCGTTTCAGAATCACGGTACTTGTACAGCACTTCCTGCAGGTTGGTGAGTTTAAAATGATGCGAGCAACGCAAGATAAAATCATAATCTTCGCCGATCGGTAGCGAAGTGTTGTATTGGAGCTGGTTTTTACGTATTTCCGACATGCGAAGCATTGCCGTGGCATTCGGTATGGCGGCCGCTTTGAACAAGAGCGAGGCTTGTATTTCTTGCCATGAAGCTAGGGCTTCGCCTTCCTGACAGCTGCTAGCGTCTTTGAAACGGCATAACTTTGTGCCACAGGCCCCATAATCTGTATTTTGCTGTAAAAAACGCACCTGTTTTTCAAAACGGTCGAGCACATTTAGGTCATCACAATCGGTCCAACACAAAAATTCACCTCTTGCTTCGTTGAGCCCTAGGTTTCGGTTGTAGGGTATTCCTTTGTTTTGTGGATTGTTGATCAACCGTATTCTTTGGTCTGTGTAGCTTTTGATAATGGCTTCGGAACCATCGGTAGAACAGTCATTGATAATCAGCAGTTCAAAATCGATGTACGATTGGTGGAGTACACTATCAATAGCCTCGGCCAAATATTTCTCCCCGTTATACACGGGCATTACCACGGTAAGGGTAGGGTGAGTGTTCATGGTTATGAATTACGTATCAATTTCAGTTAGGTCCTCAAATTCTTGGTTCCGGTATTTTTCATAGGCCACCTGGTAAATATAGAGGGCGAAAACCGTAGTGATCAAATAATGGTTATGGTAGGTAGAGTACCAGGTAAGGCTAGTTAAGAGCAAAAACCATAAATAATACTTTACATATTGAAATTCATCGGGTAGGGGCAGCGTAAAACTCTTGTACCAAATGATCAAAAAGGCTATAATGCCTGGAAACCCGAACATGGCGTATACGGCAATAATACCCACATCCGACAGATAAAAATTCTGCTCAATTTCCAATAGGTCTATATAAATGCCGTAGTTGGACACCCCGGTATAGGGCGCCCCGTTTCCAAATATATGGGTGAGCGTATTAGGTGAAAAGTCGAATAGAAAATACTCGCCGGCCAAGATACGAATGTAATCGCCGCCTTCGCTGGCATCGCTTTTTGAAGCTTCGATCAAGCCTTCTATAACGGGCAGGTTAGCACTTAATAAAACGACTACCCCTAAGATCATGGTGACCAGGACCGTTAATTTTTTAGGGGCACTTAAAGTACGCATGGCGTGAAACAAGTAGATCAACAGAATGCCCGCAATGAACTGTCGTGTTACTTGTAAAATTGGGATAATAATACCGAATAGGGTCAGGGTTGCCCAAAGCCAACGGTGTTTTTTTTCAGAGGTCAGTTTGTTGATCGCCAAAAAGGTGCTGAGGATAAAGACGCCTCCGCCCGGGAAAATAATTCTCACGATACCCCTGTTCTGGGTAAATTCTTCGCCCCACAGCGATCTGCCAAAAAGTACGGCCGGGCTATTGGCCAATTGAAAGAAGTACAGCAAAAGGTAGAGTACTCCATAAATGATTATAATCTTTTCAAGATATTCAACAGAGAATTTGTTGTGCAATAAATAAAAGAATAGGATAAGAATTAAATAAGGCGCCGTAGCGAGAAGTCCGTCTTTCAAAGGCTGGTCCCAATACTGGTACGACATGAGCACCGAAACCAACACCGAAGCTAGAAATAACTGAACCGGAAACACAAACCCTTTGTTCTCCGGAATGACATATGGCACCGAAATAAATACGGTAAACAAGATCATTAAGAACAAGGAATAGTTCACTAGCGTCTCGTTCAAAAAATGGGCATCAAAAAACTTCAATGATACGATGACCAGTGTAAATACAAACACTATTTGTTGCTGTTTTGTCATCGCGCAAAGACAGTTTTGTAAGATTTAAAAGTATAGTAGCCAATGCCGATTAGCACCAAAAACGAAAGTAATAATTTATACAACAAAGAGGTATCGGCAGAAATAAAATACGAGATACCGAACAGGGCAAGAGCGACCAGCCAAATAAAGGTATCGTGCCTGATGATCATGCCCAGGGTCTTTTTAAAGGCAATCCAAACATAGATCAAACAGATGCCAAAAGAGACCACATAGCTATAGGAAAGGCCTAATGCCCCATATTTACTGCCAAAATAAAGTGCGGGGGTACAAAGTATAAAATATAGGACCCCAAAGCGTAAAATCAATTTTTCTTTATTTGCAGCACCTAAGGCTACCCCAATGAGGCTGTCGACCGAAGTTAAAAATAGATACCATACCTGGATTTGGCACACCTCTACCGCGGGTAAATAGCTCGATGGAAATAATAGCACCACCACCTCTTTGGCAAAGAGAGTGAACAGAAAGCAGAAAGTCATGGATAACAACATAAAAAAGGTAAAACCCTTTGATAGGTAATCGTGAAATTTACCCTTATTGTTTACCCAAAGAGCTGATAGGTTCGGAAAAATTGCGGTCAACATCATGGTGATGATCAATGAAAGCGGGCCGATTAGCCTTTGGGAAAGGTTAAAATAGCCGATCTGATCATTGGTAGAATTAATGTCTAAAAAGTTGTTGGAAAGGCTCGTTAGGGGCAACATGATCAAGATAAGCACAAAATAGGGCCAGCTCTCTTTTACCAACTGTTTTGATGAGCTGAAAAAGTTCTCCACCTTGCCCACCAATAATTTATGGTATACCAAAAAACCTATGAACAGGGCCGCCTTAATGAAGCTTATTAAAATGTACAACATAAATATAATGCTGACATCGATGGCCTTGCCAGGCAAAAAGAAAACGATAAAGAACCAAATAATACTATACCCCAAGTTGATGTTGGCCGAGGGCAACATTTTTTGATTGCCAAGAAAAACAAGCTCAAAGAGGTTAGAGATG
>JBATIN010000520.1:0-2572 GCA_049667765.1 Flavobacteriaceae bacterium | reverse complement strand
CATTTGTCTTGTTCTGAAATCTATTTTATTTAAAGTACTGACTTTTAGTTTAATACATTATGTAAAAAAGCGTCCTTTTCGTTTAAAAAATAGCCGTTTACCAAATACAAGGAATTTACTTGATTCTCTGTAGGAAAATAGGGTTATTAACAAAGGCCTCCTTAATAAAGTTGAATTTTTCTATATGAAATGCTTTTGGGGTCTCTCCACAATATTTTTTAAAATCGCGATGAAAATGTGAATAGTCATAATACTCGAATAAAGCACTGATTACTTTGTAATCCGTAGAGGTTTTTAGGTCATATTCAGAGAAAAGGTTATTGAACCTCACAATTCGATTATATACCGATGGTGAAACACCGACGATTTCTTTAAATTTTTTTTGAAAATAGCGAAGGCTTATATTTAGGCTTTTTGAGATATGGTTTATGGGTAGACAGCCCAAAGATTTGTTCATTAGGTCAATGGAAAGATCTACAATCGAGTTTGCTACCGTAACTTTATCAAGTCTGGTTTCAAGAAGTTTTTCAATTAATGTTATTCTTTCTTTAATACCCTTAATATTTTCAAATTCTTTACAAAAGAGATCAAAATCGCTTCCAAAAAGATTTCTGGTCGGGGTAGGGCGGTTTACCATATCCTCCATACAAATGCCAAAGAGCTTATAAATTCCTGTGGGTGTGAGTGCAGCACCGATAATGCCTAATTTTTCGTGATTCGTGAACAACGTGTAGGTTCTAGTTTGTTGACCTATTGTGTAATATTGGGGAACTGGCACTTCAACTGAACCTAAAAGTCCTCTAAACCTCCCATGTGTTTGAAATACCATAAAGCCTTGCCCACTAGGAAGAATAAGTTCCTTTATTCCATTTTCATAATCTTTTTCGTCCCAGTCAAAATCATAGAAAAAAGACACGTAGGGTCGCAAATGTTTTGAAACTGGATAGGTGTTAAACATAATATTGGTTGGTCTTTATTTAAATATAGCTAAAATACTTTTGCGCCAACGATTCCTGCTCGAAATTGCGATCCCAATATGTTTGAAACCATAGTTATCGACTAAATTTCGTCAACTCCATTCGGTTCATAAGATCCCCATTTTTCTTGTAGGTTTCTTGTTTTACCATGCCCACACCTTCGGCCAACCACAATTTGTTGTTCGTTTCTATGGTGGCACCCATGGTTTTTGAGGTGTTGGTCTCAGTAATCAAGTAACATTCAAAGGTGCCGGCAGGTGTGGTTATGCTTTCTTTTTTCTCAACTTTGCGGTTGGTCTGGTCTACAGTAACATTCATTTTTATACCGCTCATGCTCATAGCCACCGAAACATTGGCATCTTGCAATTGTTCGCCAACGTTTAAGTCGTTCGGTATTTCTATATCGGTGCCGGTGATATCCATCTCAAGTCCCATTTCTTCATATTGTGCCATCATCTGACTAGGCATTAGGGAATTGTAATCGATTTTTATACCTCCATCCGAACAGTTGATCTTGTACTCCGTGTTAAAGATTTCTTTCCCCTTTTCATCGGTAAACTTTATGTCGAATGTCGCCGCGGTACCACCTGCTTCGGCACCTACATCGGTGATGGTATAATCGGTGACACCTTCGATTTTACCTTTTTTATCGGTCATGGTATATTGAAACGACGATCCTTCGACCATCGGATAATACTTACTACATGAGTCTTGCGCACTAACGTTGTTAATTCCTAAGACAAATGCTAGAGCTAAAAAAGTGATTTTTTTCATTCTGTTTGTTTTATTTTTTTTTTAAATAATGTAGTTTATTGTTTGATAAATTCGACTCTTCTGTTTTGAGCTTTTCCATCGGGCGAACTGTTGTCGCCCATGGGCTCTGATTCTCCTTTTCCGTCGGTTTGTAAGCGGGTTGAATCAATATTATATACCGATACCAAGATATTCTTTACGGCTTCGGCCCTTTTTTTTGATAGTTCCATATTTTTGGCATCGTCACCATCTGCATCGGTATGGCCCACTATTTTAAGGTTCATTTCTGTTTCTTGCCGCAATACTTGTGAAATCTGTAGAATAATGCCCATAGATTGCGGTTGAATATTGGCGGATCCTGAATCGAAAAGAATTCCGTTGGTTGAAACTTTTCCTTCGGAAATGAGCGTTCTGCGCAGATCAAGGCCTCCTTGGGCGACCTTCAAATTGCTAATAAATATGCGTTCCTTTCCATCCTGCATGTTCTCTACATTAAACTTTAAGGTATGTACTAGGTTCGCTTCGGGAAGGATGCGGGGCACATCAATATATTTTTTCTCATTTACCCATAACCGAAACCTTTGTTTGTTCACGGCTATTGAGATATGAGGCTGGTTCAAAACTTCGTTTCTAATATCGGCATCTACCTTGCTATAGATCTCTCTTTTAGCGTTGATTTTATTTTCCATGATGATACCAACAGGTGTATATTGGCATAAAGGAATTTCGGCATGTACAAAGTTTGTCCCTTCCCCGAATTTTTCATCGTCGCTTAAGGCTACGATGAATTTTGTAGTCGATGAGGTTTTTTGGTCAAGCCCGGTAGTCAATAGGTCAAATTC
>JBATIN010000519.1:0-7858 GCA_049667765.1 Flavobacteriaceae bacterium | reverse complement strand
CAATTATTCTCGCCCAAAGTCGAAAAAAAGCGACAAAACCCCATTTTTTTTTATGGGTAATCATAAAAGTCGTACCTTAGTATTACCCACAAGTCTTAACAGCCCCCATATGAACGAACACTATACTATGGAGTGTCTGGGGTATCCTATATTCAAGGAACCCCTTAAAAAACTCCCGAAAAAGCGAGGGTTAACGGTGAATACCGTCAATCAATATTCATATTGTCTCGCCAAAAACGACCCCGAATTTAAGCAAGTATTGCAGCAAAGCGATGTGCTCTTACCCGATGGTATCGGCATTGTTTGGGCGGCAAAATTCTTAAATCACACCCGTCTTAAAAAAGTCGCGGGTGCCGATCTGCATGATTTTTTGCTGAAAAAACTAGATCGCGAAAAAAGTTCCTGCTTCTATTTGGGCTCCTCGCCCGAAACCTTGCAGAAACTCACCGAACGCTTGGCCAAAGAATACCCGAACATACGGGTAGGCAGCTATTCGCCCCCTTTTAAGGAGAAGTTTACCGCAGAAGACAATCTAAAGATGGTCGCCGAAGTCAACGCATTTGCCCCCGAGGTTTTGTTTTTGGGCATGACCGCCCCCAAACAAGAAAAATGGAGCCAGGCCCATAAAGGCTTGTTAGATGTGGGGATGCTCTGTTCCATCGGCGCGGTCTTCGATTTTTATGCGGGTACCGTACCACGGCCATCCAAACAATATGTAGATCATGGCCTAGAATGGCTGGGGCGCTTGATCCAAGAACCCAAACGCATGTGGCGCAGATACCTTTATTATGGTGCCATGTTCGGCTACTACCTCTTACAGGAAAAAAACAAAGAGTTTAAATTTCACCTTTTCGACGAAAGGTAGGGGTTGCTTGGTTATTAAGTTATTGGGTTATTTGCAATTTAGTTGATAGTTGTTCGTTGATGGTTTTTTTCTTACGCTGGCCGCTGGACGCTAAATCGATTTACAGTTACGATTTAGAATTCACTAGCCCACTATTTAACTAATCAACTTTCTTACATTGCTAGATTGCTTCGCAGTTATTAAGTTACTGGGTTATTGGGTTATTTGTTGTTGAGTTATTAGAGCCATTGATACATTGTCACCTGATTATATTGCTAAGCCGTTATTGAGTTATTATTTAAAAGTTAACCGTACCAGCGAATAGCGAATAGCGAATAGCGAATAGCGAATAGCGAATAGCGAATAGCGTGAAGCGCAAAGCGCAAAGCGTATGGCGAAAAGCGCAAAGCGCAAAGCGTATGGCGAACAGCCAACAACCAACAGCCAACCCCCCCCTCGTTTCCTTAAAATTATCTTAAAGTTTTCATCTTCCTTCGCTTAGGCCATGGCAAACTTTCCCTTTTTGGGTATCTTGTGCCTAGGCTTGTTCAAACCAGCGGTAGGCTTCTTTTTCTTCCGTTTTATTGATCGCATTGAGCTATGCCTTGGCAAACCGGTACTTCGGTACGGGGGGCTATAACACGAGACTGATATAGTAAACTAAATAGAACCAGATGAAAAGAAGAGATTTTGTACAACTTTCAGGCCTAGGCGCCGGGGCACTTTTGGTGCCCGGTACAATGCTGGGGAATAGCATTCCCGTAGAAGCATTGCTCGCCCCTGGCATGGATATCATCGTTAAAAAGCGAATGGCCGATGTGGCCTTGAATACGGCCAAAAGCATGGGGGCCACCTATGCCGATGCCCGAATTGGCAGGTACCTTAACCAATATGTCTTCACCCGTGAAGACAAGGTGCAAAATGTGGTGAATACCGAATCGTTCGGGATCGGTATTCGGGTCATTGCCAACGGCACCTGGGGTTTTGCCTCGACCAATAGCGTGACCGAAGACGGCATTAAAAAAGCCACCCAACAGGCGGTGGCCATCGCCAAGGCGAATTCCAAGTTTCAGACCGAGCCGGTACAACTGGCCCCGGTAGCCGCCTATGGCGAGGTTTCGTGGAAAACGCCCATCAAAAAAGATTTTAAGGCGGTACCGGTTTCCGAAAAGGTAGACCTGCTACTGAATTCCAATGCAGCGGCCCTTGCCAATGGGGCGAATTTTGTGAATTCGGCCTTGTTTATGGTCAACGAACAGAAATATTTCGCCTCTACCGATGGATCCTATATCGATCAAGACATTCACCGCATTTGGCCCACCTTCGGCGTAACGGCCGTAGATCAGGCCGCGGGCAAGTTCAAGACCCGACAGGCCATGAGCGCCCCCATGGGCATGGGCTATGAATATATGGATGGCCTGGACAGCGAAAAACTGGAAGGGGCGGCCGGATTAAAATTATACCGCAATAGTTATGACATGGTGGAAGATGCCACCGTGGCCGCAAAACAGGCCAAAGAGATGCTGACGGCAAAGTCGGTGGATCCGGGCAAGTACGATCTGGTACTCGAACCCAACCATTTAGGCCTCACCATTCACGAATCGGTAGGCCACCCTACCGAACTCGATCGGGTATTGGGCTATGAGGCCAATTATGCCGGTACCAGTTTCGCGACCATGGACAAATGGAAAGCGGGCGATTTCAAATATGGCAGCGACCTGGTCAATATCGTGGCCGACAAGACCCAACCGGGATCTTTAGGTGCCGTTGGTTATGACGATGAAGGGGTTAAATCTAAAAAATGGGACATTATACGCAATGGGGTGCTGGTGAACTACCAGGCCATTCGCGACCAGGTAGGCATGCTCGGCCAGAACGAATCGCATGGCTGCTGCTATGCCCAGAGCTGGAACGATGTGCAATTTCAGCGCATGCCCAATATTTCTTTGGAAGCGGGCAAAGACCCATATTCGGTAGCCCAGATGATCAAGGATGTTGAAAAAGGCATCTATATCGCCGGTCGGGGTTCGTATTCCATCGATCAGCAACGCTACAACTTTCAGTTTGGCGGGACGGTGTTCTATGAGATCAAAAATGGCGAAATCGTAGGCATGCTCGATGATGTCGCCTACCAATCGAACACCCAGGAATTTTGGAACTCTTGTGCCAAAATATGTGACCAAAGCGATTATCGTATGTTCGGTTCGTTTTTCGATGGCAAGGGGCAACCCCCGCAAATCAGTGCGGTATCGCACGGTAGCGCTACCACGCGGTTTAACGATATCAACGTCATCAATACAGGGCGAACCATTTAATCAATCCTTATAGCAAAATATCATGGCAATATATACAGAACAAGAAGCACGCGAAATCATGGAAAAGGCAATGCGCTTTTCTACGGCCGATGCTTGCGAAATAAATTTAAGCGGCAGCGAAAGCGGCAATATCCGCTATGCCCGTAACAGCGTGTCCACGGCGGGCCATCGATCGAACCAGACCTTGGTGGTACAAGCCAATTTTGGCAAACGCTCGGGTACGGCAACCATCGACGAGTTCGATGAGGAATCCCTAAAAAGGGTAGTGGCACGTGCCGAGGAATTGGCAAAACTGTCCCCCGAGAATCCTGAGTTTATGGCACCTTTAGGGCCACAGACCTATGATTCCGCCATTACCTATGTAGAAGCGACGGCAAAAATTACGCCCGAATACCGTGCCGAGGTGGCCAATAGCAGTATTGCACCGGCCAAGGCCAAGGACGTGACCGCAGCAGGCTTTTTAAACGATTCGGCCGAGTTTGAGGCGATGCTCAACTCCAACGGACTCTTTGCCTATAATAAATCGACGAATTCCGATTTTACGGTGACCATGCGTACCAACGACGGTACCGGATCGGGTTGGGTGACACGGGATTATAACGATATCAGTAAGTTCAATGCGGCGGAGGCGTCCAATGTGGCGATCGATAAGGCCGTACTTTCCCGCGAGGCCAAAGCGATCGAACCCGGAAAATATACCGTAATCCTAGAGCCTTCGGCGGCCCTGGGGCTATTGGAAGGTTTGGGCCGTGATCTCGACGCCAGACAGGCCGATGAAGGCCGTAGTTTTATGTCCAAGGAAGGCGGCACCAAATTGGGCGATAAGATCGTGGACGAACGGGTCAGTATCTGGTCCGATCCCCTGCATCCCGAAGTCCCTACCGCTACTTGGAACGGCGCCGGACAGCCCTTGAAGAAAACCGTTTGGGTAGAGAACGGGGTGGTGAAAAACCTGGCCTATGACCGGTTTTGGGCCGAGCAGAAGGGGGTTGCCCCGGTACCTTATCCTAGTAACATGATTATGGCAGGGGGCGATGCATCTTTGGAAGACCTGATCAAAAGCACTAAAAAAGGCATCTTGGTCACACGGCTATGGTACATTCGTTCGGTAGATCCACAGACCTTATTATATACCGGCCTGACCCGTGACGGAACTTTTTATATCGAGGATGGCGCGATCAAATACCCGGTGAAGAACTTTAGGTTCAATGAGAGTCCGATCATCATGCTCAATAATTTGGAAACCCTTGGAAAACAGGTGCGTGTGGATGGTAACTTGATTCCTTACATGAAAGTTCGGGACTTCACCTTTACCAGTTTATCCGATGCGGTTTAACTCGTAAGTAATGCTATACAACTGGTTGTCATGATGAATCATCGCAACCAGTTTTTATTTGAAGAAGAATTGTGGTCGGAGGATTCAAAAGAGGGAATTCCGCCTTGCGAAGTCCTGTCAAAAACAAGATCCGGTCACCATTAACACGTACGATACACATTGAAGAACGCCTTTTTTTTTACAAGGTTACAGTATGAATCGGGCGATTGGGAGGTGGACCAACGGATGCCTTCGAATCTTCTGAATTCCCTAGTGGAATACACCACCCTTGACGTCGATACCCAGGAACATATCATCCCTTTGGCCAGCGATGCTATTTTTAAAGCGCCGTTCTGTTATTTGTCGGGGCATAAACTGGTGCAGTTCACCAAAACCGAAAAGGAGAATTTTGAGAAGTATGTGAACAATGGCGGCTTCGTCTTTGTCGATGACTGTAACCACGATATCGACGGACTTTTCGCAAAATCGTTCGAGCGGCAGATGGAGGATATTTTTGGGGCCGACCGCTTAAAAAAGATTCCCAATACCCATGAGCTCTATCGTATTTTTTTTGAATTTGATGATGGTCCGCCGACCACCTCGCAAGAGCTGAACGGGTGGGGCGATGATCTGGTGCATGAATACCTAAAGGCCATAGAGGTGAAGGGCAGAATCGGGGTCTTGTACAGCAATAAGGATTATGGTTGCGAATGGGATTATGATTTCAGGAACAAACGCTGGTATAAAATAGACAATACAAGGTTTGGGGTCAACATCGTCATGTATGCGATGACCTCTTAAAGTTTACATTATGGATAAAAATTTAAAGGCGATACAGCAGGAAGTAGCGCAACTCACGCAAAAGCTAAGCGACCTGAAGCAGGAAATAGGCAAGGTAATCATCGGCCAGGAAGAAACGGTAGATCACTTGCTGATTACCTTTATGGCGGGCGGCCATGCCCTGTTGGAAGGGGTGCCCGGTCTGGCAAAGACCTTGATGATCAAGACCTTGGCCCAGGCGGTGGACCTGTCTTTCAAACGAATTCAATTTACGCCCGATCTGATGCCTTCCGATATCATCGGGACCGAAATTTTGGAGGAGGACCATACGACGGGCAAGAAATTCTTTGAATTCAACAAGGGGCCGATCTTTGCCCATATTATTCTTGCCGATGAGATCAACCGTACGCCGCCCAAAACCCAGGCGGCCCTGTTAGAGGCCATGCAAGAATTCGAGGTGACCTATTCGGGCAAGACCTATGCCCTTGACCGGCCGTTTTTTATTCTGGCCACCCAAAACCCGATAGAACAATCGGGCACTTTTCCGTTGCCCGAAGCACAGCAAGACCGGTTTCTGTTCTACGTAAAAATTGGCTATCCTACCGAAGCGGAAGAGACCCGTATTTTGAAAAGCACCACGGGGAGTGCCAAGGCAACGATCCGTCCCGTTATCAGTGGGCCAGAAATCCTGCGTTTGCAGCAATTGGTGCGCGAGGTGCCCATTAGCGATGACCTGGTGGATTTTGTGAACCAAATAGTGCGTGCCACCCGCCCCGAGACGAGCCAAAACCCCTATGTAAAAGAATGGGTGAGCTGGGGTGCCGGGCCACGGGCAGGGCAGGCCATGATCCTTACGGCCAAGGCCAGGGCCTTGCTGCACGGAAGGCTTTCGGTAACCCTTGAGGATATAGAACAGGTGGCCCTGCCGGTACTGCGCCATAGGATCATCATCAATTTTAGGGCCGAGGCCGAGGGTATCGATGCCGATGCCGTCACCCAGCAATTGCTGAAAGCAATACGCCTACCTTCAAAAGCGATCTAACCGTGAAACAAGGGCAACAGCAATACTTAAAACCGGAACTCATCAATAGCATTTCGGGGCTGTCATTGATCGCCCGGGTCATTGTCGATGGGTATCTGTCCGGTTTTAACCAAAGCCGTAGGGTAGGGCCGGGGCTGGAGTTTAGCCAATATCGCGGCTATGAGCCGGGCGATGATATGCGGCTGCTGGATTGGAAAATGCTGGCGCGATCCGGGCGATACTACATTAAACAATCGGAAATCGATACCCATATTACCGTGAAATTCATCATCGATGCCAGTAGCTCTATGCAGCATGAAGAAGCGGGGTTGACAAAAATGGATTTTGTAAAGGTCTTGGTGGCTTCCTTGGCCTTTCTTTCCCAAAAACAAGGGGATGCCGTTGGGCTGTATGCCTTGAATGATCAAAAACTGTACACGGTGCATCCCACGGTGCAAAACCAACACTTTAAAAAGGTGTTGCATGAATTGATCCAAATTACCCCCGATGGAAAATGGCCTTCCCCGGCCATGGCCCTGGAAGCTTTGCATGATCGTGGCCAAAAGGAATTGGTCTTCTTTATTACCGATTTTTACGAACAGAACGACGAACTGATTTCCCTGGTAAAGTCCTTAAAAACGGCCAGAAACGAAGTGGTGGTATTTCATATCATGGGGCAGCACGAGCTGGATTTTGATTATCAAGGCCATTTGATTTTTGAGGATTTGGAATCGGGTTCTCGCGTAAAGGTCAATGCAAAAGAGGCCCAAAAGACCTATTTAGATACTTTGGGCAGGGCCATGGCCGGTACAAAAGACGCATTGCTGGCCAAAGCCATCGGCTATCAACTTTTTAGCATGGGCGATCCCTTGGGGGAAGCCTTGCAGGCCTTTTTGAAGCAACGAAATAAACTGAGCTGATATGACTTTTTTACATCCAGCGTATTTGTGGGGACTTTTAGGACTTTTGATTCCTATTGCCATACATCTGTGGAGTAAAAGAAAGGTGCAGGTCATCAAAGTGGGCAGTACAAAGTTCATCACTACGATGGACCCAAGGCAGACCAATAGTTTGGCCCTGAACGAGTTATGGCTTTTGGCCCTGCGCTTATTGACCATCACATTAGTGACTTTGATCCTTGCGGCCCCCCGCCTAAAAAAGCAGGTGGCCCCAAAAGCGCTGGTGTATCTGGTAGAGCCTAGCCTTTTGGCCGATGAACGTTTTACCCCGGTGTTGGATACCCTGCCCCAGGATGCCGTACGACTTTTAGAGGAAGGTTTCCCCGAGTTTACTACCGCTACTGAGGTACAGTTGCCTTCGGATGTCCCCAACTATTGGCAGTTGGCGCAAAAGATGGAGCAGCTGATGGCCGATAGTATCGTGGTATTTACCAGGGCCTTGCAGTCGGGCTTAAAGGGAAAACGCCCCGAAGTCAATAGTACGATTCAATGGGTCGCTTTTGAGATGGCACCTGAACCAAAAAAGCTGCTCGAGGCCTTTGCGCTGCAAGATTCGCTGCGGTTGGTGTTTTTGACAGACCTTAGTCCTAATCTTGGGTTTGAAGCGGTGAGCCTTGCTAAAGT
>JBATIN010000518.1:0-3558 GCA_049667765.1 Flavobacteriaceae bacterium | reverse complement strand
CTCCAATAGGGTTAAGTATTATAAGTTGAGGGTTGAAAAACAAGGATATGACTTGCGACCAAAAATTTATGGCTTTGAAAAATTTACCGCCTGTGCCTTCGGTCCCCAATGGAGCGAATTATATTTTATTTAGACAAACGGGCAAATTGCTTACCATATCCGGAAATGGTCCGCTCAGAGGCAATACGATACCACCTGAATATTTGGGAAAAGTGGGGAAAGACCTAACAACCAAACAAGGCTATAATGCTGCCAGATTAACGGCCATGAACCTTTTATTGGTGGCAAGGAGTGCTATCAAATCTTTGGACTACGTCGATTATATTGTAGGTATTGAAGGATCTGTACATTGCACCGATAGCTATACAGAACAGGCCTCTGTTATAAATGGATGCTCAGATCTGTTGGTCGAAATATTTGGCGAAAATGGAAAACATACCCGATCGGCTTTAGGATGTAACGCGTTGGCCTTCAATATAGCTGTGGAAATTTCAATGAGCTTGGTTATAAAGTAAAATCAACTATATAGCGCCAGTTCTTTTTACAAATATTTCATTTAAAGTTGATTCACGAACTGGACTAAAAACTAAACTGTTATGAGCAAAACGCTAACCGTCTCACCGAATATTCCAACGGTAGGCGATCTCATCATACACTATTTAAAACTAGAAGGGGTAACCCATGTTTTTGGAGTTCCCGGAGGAGGACTTTTACACTTGCTTGTAAATTTAAAAAACAATGATAATGACATAACGTATGTTATTTGCAGACAGGAAACCGGAGCGGCTTATATGGCAGATGGATATTACCGCGCAACCGGGAAACTGGGTGTCGTAATCGTTACTACCGGTCCTGGCGCCACCAACTCTCTTACTGGAGTAATGAATGCTCAGGCCGATGGCTCTGCACTACTGTTAATCACAGGAGAGATCGATCAAAAGTATGATGGCATGGGCTATCTACAAGAAGGTGTAGATTCAGGGCTCGATATCAATGAAATCTTCAGGGCGGCAACAAGCTACAGTAGCTCAATGGATTCGGGTACAGATGCCGATACATTAATGAAACAAGCACTTAGAAACGCCTTGTCCATACCTAGACAGGCCGTTCACCTGAGTCTTCCGGTTAATGTGACCATTGAGCCTCTTCCTACAACATTACAATTGCCCTCAATTACTTCAATTTACAGAACTACTTTTAAAGGGGTGTCGATCGACGAAACAAGTAAAGCGATGATGGCCCTTTTGGCTTGTAAGCGACCCCTACTTTTCTTGGGAAATGGATGCAGGGCAGCTTTGGGCGATGCCAAAACATACGATAATCTATTACTTTTTGCGGTTACTTATGCTATTCCGATTATGACGACCGCAGACGCAAAAGGAATCTTTCCGGAATCGCACGACCTCTCATTACGGGTATATGGAATGGCAGACTGCATGTGGCCTTATTATTACCTGTCCGATAAATCCATTCCTTATGATGGTCTGATGATCATTGGCTCTGCAATGGGTGACCTTTCTACTAATAAGTGGTCGAATATACTATTACCTAAAGGCACTAAAGCTCCATTTATACAAGTGGATGCGAACCAAAAGATCATCGCTAGGTCGTTTCCAGTAACCCAAGGAATCGTTGCCGAGGCAGGTGCCTTTATTAACACTTTGGCGTCTTTAATGCCCAATTTTCCCTTAGATCATAAAACGGTCAATAGTAGAAGGGAAGCTATTAAAAAACTAAAAGAACAAAATTCTCCATTCATAGACACCAAGCCTTATGACTCGTTAAACACACCGATAGAGCCTGCGGCATTAATGAAGGCACTTCAAAATACTATGCCTGAAAACTCGAAAATATTCGTCGACGCAGGCAACTGTGTAGGTTGGTCCGTTCATTATTTATGTATTGATCCACCCGCCTCAATATTTACATCACTCTCCATGGGGCCAATGGGCTTTGCCGTCGGAGCCGTGGTCGGGGCTAAAGTAGGATGCCCTAGCGATACCTGCATTGGATTTACAGGTGATGGGGCGTTTATGATGCAGGGAAGTGAAATATCAACGGCAAGACAAAATAAAATCGGCGCGATTTGGATCGTGCTTTCTGATAATAATCTTTCAATGGTAAGCCAAGGAATGACCCATTTTGTGCCAGATGAAAAACAACCAAAAATCTGGGATGAACTTTATGAACTGGGCAATCCTGATTTGGTAAAGTATTCCGAAGGATTGGGTGCGGAAGCCTACGTGGTAAATTCTCCCGACGATTTCACCAAAATAATGCCCAAAGTTTTAAAAAGAGCAAACAAAGACGGCATTCCCCAAGTGATTATTGCAAAAATCAATACAAAAGCAATACCTCCATATTACAATAAAATATACGCTTGAAAATTATAATTAATATTAATTCGACGCTATGAAACCAAACAACCTACCTGATTATGATATCGCCGTGGTCGGTGGCGGCGCCAGCGGTATTTATACAGCTTGGCGAATGTTACTGGAAGGGCATGAAAATTCCCAAAAAATAAAGAAATGGATAAAAGCTCGAGGCAGCCTAAAAATAGGAGTCTTCGAAAGCAGCGATAGAATCGGAGGTAGGGTCTTATCGGCAATTCCACCAGGTTTGCCAGATGTCGTGTGTGAAATAGGTGGAATGCGTTATGTTTCATCACAAACCTTGGTAAGATCACTTGTCGAAAATAAATTAAAGCTGAAAAGACACCAACAAGCGGTCGATGAACCCAACAACCTGTGCTATCTTAGGGGTGAAAGACTGAGGGGCGGCGATCTTACGGATCCCGAAAAACTACCCTATAACCTTTCGCAAGAGGAGAAAGAGTGGTTAACCAAAGTGCCATATTTGAACTCCGCCGTCGATTTTTTGGGATATGCCGTGGAGAAGATTTTTCCGGATATTAAAAAGAACATTGGGCCGAACCTAAGAACTTGGCTTAAAAAAGAATGGTTAAAAAACCCTTTAGGGCTCAATCCCCATAAAACACCTTTGTATAAAATAGGACTTTGGAACTTGATTGCGCCCGTTTTGAGCCATGAAGCCTATAAAATTGCTGTTACTACCGTTGGCTACGATTGCCTAGGTTTTAATACCAACGCTGTTGATACGATTTGTGAATTGTATGATTTTGTTCCAGGTGTTAAATATTCACTGCTCGATGAAGGTTTTGATTCAATGTTGTGGACCATTCAGAAAGAATTTACCGATAAAAAAGGAGAAGTTCACCTGAATCATGGACTCAAGCGCTTTGACGAAACTAAACTTGCAGATGGCACAGCAGGAGTCACATTACATTTCAGTGCAAATAGTGCTAAGAAAGCTAAAGGCAAAATAATCACGGCCCGTGCCATTGTACTTGCCATGCCCCAACGAAGCATTCGACTTTTAGACCCATCAGGACCTGTATTGGACCCAGAACGAGCTCCAAAAGTACAGTTTTTGCTAAATGCAGTAGAGCCCATACATCTATACAAAATGTTTATCGCCTATGACAACCCTTGGTGGGAGAAAGTAGGGGTTACGGAAGGTCGTTCATTAACAGAC
>JBATIN010000517.1:0-2868 GCA_049667765.1 Flavobacteriaceae bacterium | reverse complement strand
CATTTACACTAATAAACCCAAAGACTTCATCGCCGGGGATAGGATTACAACATTGCGATAATTTATAGTCGAGTTTCTCCTCTTCCTTACCGAATACGAGCATATCGTATTTTGAGGTAATCTCGTCCCTGTCAATATCCTCGGGTACGGGTTGCCTTCTGATTTTATTTTTGAAAAAGCTGATAAAGGCATTGCTATACGATGATGCGAAATCTTTTATCAATTGGTTATCGATAGCACCGATTCCCACACGATAGAAAAGATCAAGACTGGTCTTTAACTTGAAGTAGACAACCATTTTATTGACCACATCTTCGTTAAGCGTAATTTTTTGGGATTTAAGTTTTCTACGCAGGATCTCTTTGCCTTCTTCAGCGGTAGATGTTTTCTCCTCGCGCAATGACGATTTTATTTTTGCCCTTGCCCTTGCCGTAGTGGCATAGTCTAGCCAGTTTTGGTTCGGTTTGGCCTGGTCAGAAGTAATGATCTCAACCTGATCACCACTGTTCAAGGTTGTATTTAAGGGCACCAATTTACCGTTTACTTTTGCACCTCTGGTACGCATACCTACTTCGGTATGAATATTAAATGCAAAATCGAGCGGAGTGGCACCTTTGGGCAATGACTTTAATTCCCCTTTAGGGGTGAAAACAAAAATTTCTTTGGCATATAGGTTCAATTTGAACTCTTCTACAAAATCTACCGCATTGGTGGTTGCATTTTCAAGGGCCTCTTGCAAACGGTTCAGCCACATTTCAATTCCCTGTTCTTTTTGGTCGCCATGTTTATATTTAAAGTGTGCCGCGTAGCCTTTCTCAGCGATTTCGTGCATGCGTTCGCTTCGGATCTGTACTTCTACCCATTTCCCTTTAGGTCCCATGACAGTAATATGCAGTGCTTCGTATCCTGTAGATTTTGGAGAGGAAATCCAGTCGCGCAAGCGCACCGGGTTCGGAGTAAAGTGGTCAGTGACGATGGAATAGATTTTCCAGGCCAAAAACTTTTCATTTTGCTTGTCTGACCGATAGATGATACGAATGGCGAACTTGTCATAAATTTCTTCAAAGGCTACGTTCTGCGCTTTCATTTTTCGGCGCATCGAATAAATGGATTTCATTCTGCCCTTGATCATATACTCTAGGCCTTCTTGATCCAATGACATTTTAATGATGTTCGAAAATGCGTCTATATAGGCTTGTTGTTCTTCTTTTGATCCTTCTATTTTTTGTTTAATATCGTTGTATACGTTGGGTTCGGTATACTTAAGACTCAAATCTTCGAGTTCGGTCTTTATGTTGTAAAGCCCTATTCTATGGGCCAATGGGGCATAAATATATAAGGTCTCCGACGCGATCTGCACCTGCTTATGCTCGGGCATGGAGTCTAAGGTGAGCATGTTGTGGTAGCGGTCGGCAATTTTAATAATAATTACCCTAACATCATCATTAAGGGTGAGCAGCATCTTTCTGAAATTCTCGGCTTGCTGCGAGGTAGTCATGTCTTTTTTAAGATGTGCTATTTTTGTGAGACCGTCAACAATTCTTGCTACGGTTTCACCGAACATACGCTCAATATCATCGAGGGAATAATCGCTGTCCTCGACCACATCGTGGAGTAGGGCCGAGGCAATGGAGGTGGCATCGAGACCAATTTCGGAAGCTACGATCTTCGCTACCGCAATGGGATGGAAAATATAGGCTTCGCCCGATTTTCTGCGTTGGTCTTTATGTGCATCGACCGCTATTTCGAAGGCGGCACGAATCAACTTCTTATCATCGTCTGATAAGTTCTGATAGCTGATCCTAAGCAATTCTTTGTATTGCTTGGCTATTTCCTTATTTTCTTTTTCTAACGTCGCTTGGGTCATAGAAGATTAAAAATACATCGATCTTTACTAGCAAGCAACAAAAATTATGCCCTTAAATTTTTAATTCTGCTACTAAGCGGAGGATGTGAATAGTGCATAAATACGTACGCCGGATGGGGCGTTAAATTGCTCAGACTGTTTTTTGAAAGCTTTTTTAAGGCAGAGATCAAGGGTTTGGTGCCAAATGTTGTTTTGGCATAATCGTCGGCCTGGTATTCAAATTTCCGGGATAGCAGGTTCATGGCCAAACCCGTAATTTCTGAGATTGGACTATATAAAATACCAAACCCGATAAGCGCGGCATGAAAACTAGGTTGCGAAACTCCAATGGCCAAAGCTATTTCTGGCGTGTTGATAAAGAGGGATAAAATGTATAGGGTTAATCCCGTTAAAAGGATAGATGCCGTTAAATTAAAGATAATGTGGTTGCGCTTGTAGTGCCCAACTTCATGTGCGAGGACCGCGACGATTTCATCTTCCTGTAAATCGTTGATCAGGGTGTCATACAGGGTTACTCGCTTTTCTTTGCCAAAGCCTGAAAAATACGCATTGGCTTTGGTAGACCGTTTAGACCCGTCGATCACGAAGATATTATGCAGTTCAAACCCGACATTTTTTGCATAGGTCTCAATTTTACTTTTTAAGCTGCCTTCTTCTAACGGAGTTTGTTTGTTGAACATCGGTACAATAAGACGACTGTAGAATAGATTCATAAATAAGGTAAAAACGCCAACAACGGCCCAGGCATAGAGCCAAAAATTGCTACCGGCAATTTCATAGAACCACATAATGGCGGCTAGGATACCACCACCTATAAGTCCGGACATAAGCCAGCCTTTCAGTTTATCGATAAAAAACAATTTACGGGTCGATTTGTTAAATCCGAATTTTTCTTCGATTACGAAGGTAGAGTAGTAGGAAAAAGGGGTAGTAACGATGTCACTGCCGATCATAATGATCCCGAAAAAAAATAAAGCCATCATAATAGGATTATTCGTAAT
>JBATIN010000516.1:0-1523 GCA_049667765.1 Flavobacteriaceae bacterium | reverse complement strand
ACTTCAAAAAACGAAAAAATCACCCTTTAAATCACCTTCATCATTATTCCACATAATTGACCAAAGTGCCAATGTGATCAATATGAATCCGTATTTCATCCTTAGATTTTAGGCTGAATTGATCCGGAGGAATGACCCCCGTACCGGTCATTAAAAAAACACCGTGCTGAAAGCTACATTCCCTAAAAAGATAATCGACCAGTTCTTGATGTTTACGTTTCATGGTGCTAATGGAAACTTCACCTTCGAATACTAGTTTAGCATTTCTAACTATTTCCAATCGTATCATGGTTTCAGGTGATATCGGTTTTTCCGGCAAGTAAATACAGGGGCCAAGACCCGCGCAACCATCATAGGTCTTAGCCTGGGGCAAGTAAAGCGGATTCTCACCTTCGATACTGCGTGAGCTCATATCATTACCTATGGAATAGCCTTCTATCGTACCTTCTGAAGTTACGAAAAGGGTCAACTCTGGTTCTGGAACATCCCACGAAGAATCTTTGCGAATACGCACGGTTCCGCCATTGCCCACAGTCCTGCTAGGTGTGGCCTTAAAAAAAAGCTCGGGCCTGTCGGCGTCATAAACTTTGTCATAAAAGGTTCCACCCCCTGCATCTTTCGATTCTTCCATTCGGGCTTCCTTACTTCTCATATAGGTGACCCCGGAGGCCCATATTTCTTGAGCTTGTATGGGCGCAATGGCATGGCTATTTGCATCGAAAGTTTTCAGGGATGAAAATTCAGTTAGTTCTTGTTTTATGGTTTGATGTAGATTTTTACGATTTACAAACCGATTCCAATCGATTTCACTTTTCTGATAATATGCCCCTTCGAATGCTACAACTGCACCCCTATCGGTCTTAAAAATTTTCATTCCTGTTATTTTAAAATGTGTTGAATAAAAGGGAATTAATCAAAGGCTTGTGACAGAATAGGAGCCATCACCGCATGATCCGCATCTAAATCCCCATATTTTTTACGCTCCTCGACAATGGCCAATTTCATTTCCGAAATTATTTTTTGATATTCGGGCTCGGCATACGCGTTATGCAATTCTTTCGGGTCTTTTTGAAGGTCGTAAAACTCCCATGCAGGCGCTGAACTCTCTTCTGATGCTCCTTTCATTTTCAAACCCTGTCCATAAAAAAAGGCGAGTTTGTATCGCTCATTGCGCACGCCAAAATGTGCAGGACGATCTGGGCTATGCAACCAATAACGGTAATACATTTGTTTGCGCCAATCATCGGGGCGGTCTTCTTTCAGGTTGCCACGAAAGCTTCGGCCTTGTATATAGTCTGGCTTTTCAATACCTGCGTAATCGGCCAACAAGGCCGGAAAATCAATATTCAAGATGATATCGTCTATTCGCTGCCCGCCACGAATTTCTTTTGGATAACGAATGACAAAGGGCATACGAAGCGATTCTTCATAGATCAGGCGTTTGTCGAAAAAACCATGTTCCCCTAAAAAATAGCCCTGGTCGGCGGTGTACACTACAATAGTATTACCGGCAATACCCTCGG
>JBATIN010000515.1:0-4389 GCA_049667765.1 Flavobacteriaceae bacterium | reverse complement strand
TAGCTCAGCTGGCTAGAGCGCTTGCCTGGCAGGCAAGAGGTCACCGGTTCGACTCCGGTATTCTCCACCAAACCATCGTCCGCAAGGTCCGATGGTTTTTTTTTGAAGTAGACGAGTAGTAGCACCGGTTCCCCTGACGCTTCGGCGAGGTATTCTTTACTAAACCATCTTAAAAAAGCTTACTGTTTTGGCAAAAGAATAACACCTTCTTTTTGAATTTAAGGTTCTATATTGATAATTTTAAAAAAATAAGTAGAAATGGAATTAAAGAATAAGGTGGCATATATCACAGGAGGTTCAAAAGGAATCGGTTTCGGGGTCGCGAAAAAATTGATCGAAGCAGGTATGAAGGTCGCCATAAGCGGGCGCACCCATAAATCGGTTCAAAAGGCCGGCGAATATCTCGGAACTGAAGAAAATGTACTTGCTCTTCAAACCGATGTAACGATAATTGAGGATGAAAAGGCTGCTATTGCAAAAATACTTGACAAATGGGGACAATTGGATGTCGTTTTGGCCAATGCCGGGGTGGGTCACTTCGCTCCTATAGATCAAATGTCTGGGGAGCAATGGCATTCGATGATAAATACCAATCTGAATGGGGTTTTCCATACTTTAAAGGCTTCGGTTGAGGCCTTAAAAAAGTCGAAGGGCTACTATATAACACTGGCCAGTCTGGCCGGGACTAATTTTTTTGCATCAGGCGCAGGGTATAACGCTACCAAGTTCGGGGTGGTGGGCTTTACACAGGCCGCAATGCTCGACTTGCGACAATATGATATCAAAGTGTCGACTATTATGCCAGGATCGGTAGCAACGCATTTTAATGGTAACGAACCAGATAAAAAAGATAATTGGAAGATTCAACCTGAAGATATCGGCGAGTTGGTGTTAGACCTATTAAAAATGCATCCAAGGACGTTACCTAGTAAAATTGAGGTTAGACCAAGTAGACCTGATAAAAAATAGGTTACACTTCTTTCTCGTTGAACGGAAAGTTGATGTCACAAATTTCTAGGACCAATTTTTTTAACTGCGCGTGAAACTGGGCAACCGTATTTGCGTCTATAAGATGGTCTGCGCCCTTATTACCGTCAATGTTTTTCAGATTAAATTTTAGAAGGCCACTACCTAGGTTCTTAAACGTGATGATACCAGCTTCCATTTCCATAATCTGACTCATATCTTTATCATGGTACATTGCGGCATAGCACAGCAATTGAAAGGCCTTACTATAGTCGTAGTCTGAGATGATATTGTCCCAGTCTGAAACAGTAACATTTTTTTGCTCGACCTTGCCTGTTTTATAGTCAATAATTCTCAACAAACCATCTTTTTCATCAATTCTGTCTAGTGTTCCTTTTAAGTATATGGGAAACCCGACCTCCGGAATTTGAAGTTGGATCTTTAGTTTTTGTTCAAGGCCTAAAATTTTAATCTTATGCGTTTTAACCACTTCGATTTCTGAATCGATAAAATTCTCTAAATATCTTAGAACAACATGGTAAGCGATTAAATTTTTTCCTTTGGCGATGGAGTTGCCCAAATAACTTTGGGCAAAATGGTGCTTTACCAGCTGTTCTATATGGTTCTTTTGCTCGGTTAGTTTCGTTACGGTCAATATTTCACCAATAAAGGGATGAAAGAGGTCTTCCAAGGTGTTATGCACAACAGTACCAAGAGTATTCGATGCAATGGTTTCCTCTACTTCTAAGCTGTCTTCGATCCCTAAAAGCGATTGTTTGTAAAAGTCGATTGGATTTCGAATATAGTTACTAAGCGATGATGGAGAAAATCCGCTTGCAGCATGAGTTTTTATGAGCTCAATAACATGATCATCTTTTTTAATTTGGTCAAGTATTTTGTGAACGGGTACTATCTTAGGAGCGGCGATAATTTCAATGGTGTCGTTTGAACGGACATCATCGGTTAGCAACTGGGCGATTAGCCTGCTTTTTTCACCTCCTTCAAGAACATCAGGTTCGGTGTTGTATAGCAGATACACATTTTTGGACCTTTGTAGTAGACGATAAAAATGATACGTGTAAACGGCATCTTTTTCTTTATATGTAGGAAGTTTAAAATGCGTTTTTAAATCGAAGGGAATAAACGAATTATTCGATTTTCCGGATGGCAATATCCCCTCATTGACCGAGGTAATAATCACATTTTCGAAATCTAGATTGCGGCTTTCTAACATACCCATGATCTGTAGCCCTTCAAGAGGATCTCCTTTAAAATCTAGGGTTTCTGATTGCAATAGCTCTTTATACAGGCTTAATAGTGACTTTAAGTCGGTTATATAAGCATATGAGTTTACCAGATCAAGAATCTGATTGAATAGCTGATGAAATCGATACAGATATTCTAAGGCATAAGTGTTCTTCAAAGCTAAAAATTTGTCTCTTAGTTTTTCTATGAGTTCAAGGCAAAGTTTTACGAATTCTTTTGTCGTTATCGTTTCTTTGAAAAATAGTAGCGATATGACAGCGTGATCGTTTTGAGTCAAATCATGTAAGGTTTCAACCTTTATCAAGGTCAGGTTTTGGGTCTTGATGGCCGTACTTATTAGATCAGCATAATTTACACCGGAATGTTCCAGCAACGTAGTAACATATGGGTGCGATAAAAAATTCAGAATATTTCTATGGTACCAGCCATTGTTACTCGTTGTAGTGTGCAATTCGAAAAATTGCTGAAATAGTTGGGCGAGCAAGCTATTTTGTAATGGGTAACCCATGGTGATATTCACTGAACTTACCTCAGGGGCAAGGGAATTCAAAATTGGGTCTAAGAGGTTTTCATTACCCAGTACCAGGGCCGTATCACTAAATAAATCTGGTTTAGCTGCTTTTAACTCTTTCAAAAGTACACCGACGTATTTGGCTTGTGCAATGTTTTTTGGAACACCAATTATCTTGATATTTTTGGCCTGTTCATAGTTTGATGCAACACCTTGAATATCGTTTTGCTTAAAATAGGGCCATTGCTTATGGTATTTTCTAATAAAGTAACCCGCATCGTGAATAGGATCTGCAAGGAAATAAGAATCGATATCCCAATAGATCTCTGCATTTGAAGTTAACAGCATGCGCTCTATAATATTGCTTTCTGCAGTATTTAGGGCATTGAAACCTAAAAAAATATGAATTTTCTTTTGTTTTTCCTGGTAGTCTTGAAGATGTTTACAGGCGTGGCGATAGATAAGCCCTTGGTGACCCAATCCTTTTTCTATCAAGCTAACGTTAAAAAGGGTATAGATTTCTTCAATATGGTTCCAAAACCGAAGATAATTTTCTATCATTTCGGTTTTATCAGGCTTTACCGACCAATGATTCATTTCTTGCACAGCCGTTAGATTACCAAATATCGCTTTTGGGTCGATTAAATAGCGATCAATTTCATTAAAATCTTGTAAAAGGGTTTGCCCCCATTTTGAAAAGGAGTAAAAGTTCTCCTTGTCTCCCGAATCACATTTTAGATAGGCTGTATAGAGTTCAAATAAAAGATGCGTTGTATTCGCACTGGTCAGCCCGGAAATATGTTCAACAAAATCTTCAATACTATAGATATCGGGCAAAAAAATGGTCTTTCTTGAAGCTTTGGCTATGGCTCGGCGTAAGAACGTTCCAGCGCGCTTGCTTGGCAAGACAAAAACCAGATTTTCTAGTGTTTTGTGCTTTTCATATACCTGTCCGATAATTTCCTCTAGAAAGGTTTGCATGCTCAAATTTACATATTAAGTAAGGTATATAAGAAGGGTATACACCTTATATTTTTTCATTTTAGGCAATAAAAAAAGCTCCGCGATAGCGGAGCTTTTAATTATTAAGATTAGAGTTTTAAAATTTCTTATTTCACTAAGTTGATTTCAACTCTCCTATTTTCTGCTCTTCCTTTAGAAGTTTTATTATCTGCCATAGGTCTGTCTTCACCATATCCAACTGCTGATAATCTAAACGCATCGATACCTTCGGCAACTAAGAATTCCTTAACTGAAAGGGCTCTTGCTTCAGAAAGCGCTTGGTTTGTTTTAGCACTACCTTGGCTATCAGTATGACCTTCAACTGTGAATTTAGCAGTTGGGTATTCAGCAAGTATTCTGATAATATCTACAAATACAGAGGTAGAGGCTGGTTTCAAAGTTGATTTACCAGTATCGAACAAAATAGTTCTTGCATAGTCGTTCAATTGCTTCTGAACCTCAGCGGTAACCTCTGGGCAACCTTGGTTGGCAACAGTACCGGCAACTTCTGGACACTTATCATCTTTGTCCAATACACCATCACCGTCAGCATCAGCCCATGGGCAACCTTTGTTTTCTGCTGGACCTGCTTCATTAGGACACTCATCGTCTTTATCGGCAACACCGTCGCCATCAGCATCTGG
>JBATIN010000514.1:0-7215 GCA_049667765.1 Flavobacteriaceae bacterium | reverse complement strand
TTGTATTACAGCTCTCATCGCTTATCTTCGTAGGTATCGGTTCGGTAATTCTCGTCTTCACCGGTAGTCATCTGTACATAACTTTTATACCGGCTCCAGGCTACCTCATCTTTTTCCAAAGCTTCTTTTACCGCACAGTTCGGCTCATCAAGATGGAGGCAATTGTTGAATTTACATTCGCCTTTTAGGGCGAAAAACTCAGGGAAATAATCGCCGATCTCCTCTTTTTCCATATCCACGATACCAAAACCCTTGATTCCCGGGGTGTCGATGATACGAGCATCGAAACTTAGGTCGTACATTTCGGCAAAGGTGGTGGTATGTTGCCCTTGCAGATGCTGATCTGATATTTCGGCGGTCTTTAAATTGAGTCCTGGTTCCAATTCGTTTACCAAAGTCGATTTCCCTGCACCCGAATGGCCTATGAACATACTGGTTTTCTGACTCATAAGGTCCTTTACCTGATCTACGTTCTTACCTGTTTTCGCAGAAATACCAATACATGGGTACCCAATTTTTCGATATAATGCTGCAAGGTATTTTATCTCAATTAGTTCGTCTTCGTTGTACATATCTATTTTGTTGAACAATATGGTTACAGGAATGTGGTAGGCTTCCGCAGTTACCAAAAAACGATCGATAAAAATGGTATACGTAGTAGGATTATTGAGCGTAACGAGCAAAAAAACATGATCAAGGTTAGACGCTATAATTTGGGTCTGTTTAGAGAGGTTGACCGATTTTCTAATGATATAGTTCCTTCTGTCCTCAATATGGGAAATTACCCCGATAACCGTGTTATTGGCAGGTTCCAGCTCAAAGGTCACCCTATCGCCAACGGCAATGGGATTGGTGCTTTTTATGCCTTTGATTCTAAATTTTCCTTTGATCCTGCATTCATAAAACACCCCTTCGTCGGTCTTTACCGTGTACCAGCTTCCGGTCGATTTATAAATTGTTCCGATCATGAAATCATATTTCTATTGCAAAGAAACAACAATAGCCCATTAAAACTTACTCAAACTATGTTTTTCAGTTAATGAAATAGTCATTAAATACATGACCAAATTTTGTTTTTGGAATCAGTATCAATTAAATTTCAACCGATTTTAAAGGAATACAAATGCAACCATTTTAAAATGCACTTGTCTCTTTAAGTTAAACCTTAAAAATAAAATTATGCAAAAAATCATCATGACCATTTGCTTTGTAGTAGCCACTACCTTAGAAATGAACGCTCAACAATTTAAAGTAATTACTAGTGTTGAGTCAATTGTGCCCAGTGGAATTGGCCGATCACGTCTAATTGATGCCAAAGAGGAAAAAGACTTCAACGAATATACCACGGAACAGATCGAGGATGACAACACTCGAAACAAGTCAAAACGTGACGAGATTAGAGTGAAGAATTTCGAAGAGACCAAACTATTAAACTTCTACAATATCGCAGGCATACGTTTTCAGAACATTGCGGCCAACGATGCCATAATTAGCTCAAAATTAACCATGATGGCACAAGAAGGTTGGCAACTTATGTTCGTAACCAGTGGTGTAGAGGCAGATGCCGGTCAAAATGACGGTCAGGGTATTTTTATTACCCGTTACGTTTTTAAAAAGGACTAACAGGGTATCACATTGAGCGCAGTCAAGATACCTTAATGTCTTCGACTTCAGCTTATTCTGAGCGTAGCCGAAGTACTCAGACTTACACATCGACTGCGCTCAGACTTATTTTATGAGTTGATAATCTTCTCTTGATGGTTGATCGATTCTTGGTGGATCGCCTTGAACATTTTCAATACGAACTCTTCGCTCAAACCTTTCGATTCGCCTTCCAAAATCATTGCCCCCAAAATTTGGTTCCAACGGTTCGATTGCAGTACGGCAACATTCTTCTGCTTTTTCAAAGACCCAATGCCATCTGATACTTTCATTCTTTTTCCCAAAGTCTCGATCAGCTGGCCATCGAGAATATCGATCTGTGCCCTAAGGTTGTTCAATTTTGCATTGTACTCGGCCTCACTATCGCTTTCTTTTCTTATTCTCAAATCTTTCATAATCTGAACGAGTGTCGCAGGTGTTACTTGCTGTGCCGCATCGCTCCATGCATTTTCAGGATCATGATGGGTTTCGATCATCAAGCCATCAAAATTAAGATCTAAGGCGGTCTGTGAAACATCAAAGATCATATCGCGTTTTCCAGTAATATGCGATGGGTCATTGATAATCGGCAAATCTGGAAATTTGGTTTGCAAATCAATGGCCAACTGCCATTCTGGAATGTTTCTATATTTCGTTTTTTCGTAGGTTGAAAACCCTCTGTGAATCACGCCCAAATTTTTAATGTTCGCCGTGTGCAATCGCTCAACAGCACCCAACCATAACGACAGATCAGGATTCACGGGATTTTTGATCAACACCACCTTGTCGGTGCCTTCCAATGCATCAGCAATTTCTTGTACGATAAATGGACTCACCGTCGATCTTGCCCCTATCCATAACAAATCGATATCATGCTCAAGTGCAAGGTCTACATGAGCTCTATTGGCCACTTCTGTGGCAGTTTTAAGTCCTGTTTCTGCTTTTACTTTTTGAAGCCACTTAAGGCCAATGGCCCCTACGCCCTCAAACATACCAGGTCGTGTTCTAGGCTTCCAGATGCCGGCACGGTAATAGTTAACATCGGTATTCTTTAAACTATGGGCAATGCCCAAAACTTGTTCTTCTGTTTCGGCGCTACATGGGCCGGCAATCACCAATGGATGTGACAACCCTAAGTCATCCAGCCATGTTCTCATTTCCTTCGAATTCTCCATTTTTCTATTTGTTAAGTGGTATTCCTTTTAAAATTTCCTTTATTTTATTCGTTGCGTTCATTTCATTATAGATGCCGTCAAAATTTCCATCTTCCAATAGTTTTTTAAACTCTTGAAGGTTTTGAATGTACTCTTCCAAGGTTTCAATTACATTTTCGCGGTTCTGCTGAAAAATGGGCGTCCACATGGCCGGCGAACTTTTTGCCAACCGCACCGTACTTTCAAAACCACTGCCTGCCATGTCAAAAATATCACGTTCATTCTTTTCTTTTTCGATAACCGTCTTTCCTAACATAAAAGAACTGATATGTGACAAATGCGAGACGTATGCTATATGCTTATCATGCGCCTCTGGGTTCATATACCGAATGCGCATACCCATCTCTTGAAACAATTGAAGGGCTTTTTCTTGTAACTTAAATGCTGTTTTTTCAACTTCGCAGATAATGTTGGTCTTTCCTTTGAACAAGTTTTCAATGGCTGCAGAGGGTCCCGAAAACTCGGTTCCCGCTATGGGATGGCAGGCTAAATAATTTCTGCGTTTAGGATGGTCGTTCAAGGCCTTACAAACAGTATGTTTAGTTGAACCTGCATCGAAAACCACGCAATCGTCATGTACGGCATCCAAGATTTCAGGAAGTGTTTTTACCAAAACATCTACAGGGATGGTTACGGCCACCATATCGGCCTGGGCCAGCGCTTCATAACTGGATTTGACATCTATAATATTGAGGTCCTTGGCCTCATTCAAATGTGCCTCGTTCGTGTCTATCCCAAAGATTTTAACTTGAGGGTACAGCCGCTTCACGTCTTTTGCGAAAGAACCTCCTATCAATCCGATACCGATGATAACTATGTTCATTTTTTTAGGTTTACTCGACAACCGAGATGTTAATGCCCTATGGGGGTGCCCAGGTCAATTAACAAAAAACAAATTTCGAGTTTTATTTATTCCTTTTTTTACCTCTTTAATTCAAACTGATTCTGACTGCAAAACGATATTAAAACCGCTCGATTGCTTCCCGAATCTTATCTTCGGTCACGCAAAGTGAAAACCGAATATAGCCTTCGCCATTGGTTCCAAAAATGGTTCCTGGAGCTATAAAAATATTTTTATCATACAAAACTTCGTCTACAAAAGCTTCCGAAGATTTGCTTCCGCTAGGCAATTTCGCCCAAACGAACATACCCACTGCATTGGGGTCATAGGTACATTTAAGCTTGTCGGCCAATTGAAACATTAGATTCCTTCTGGTGGTGTAGACCTTGTCTAAACTCTCGAACCATTCTTTTCCACTTTTTAGGGCGGCAATAGCCCCTTTTTGAATTCCGTAGAACATTCCAGAGTCCATATTGCTTTTCACCTTCAACACGGCATTCAAGTGTTCGGCGCTTCCTAGCACCATGCCAACTCGCCAACCTGCCATATTAAACGTTTTACTCAATGAGTTCAGTTCCAAGGCCACGTCCTTAGCCCCATTAATGGCCAATATGCTCATTGGGTCTTTGCTCAGCACAAAACTATAGGGATTATCATTGACCAAAAGTATGTCGTTGCGTTTTGCAAAATCGATCAATTTTTGAAGTCGCTCTTTTGTAGCCGTTGCCCCGGTGGGCATATGCGGATAGCTAACCCACATTAATTTTACCTTGGTAAGATCCTGAGCATCCAAAGCATCTAAATCGGGGAACCATCCATCTTCGGCCCTAAGATCATAACGCCTACAAACACCGCCGACCAATTTCGTTACCGAAGTATAGGTTGGGTAGCCAGGATCAGGAATCAAGGCCTCATCTCCATTGTTCAAAAAGGCCATACTGATATGCATGATACCTTCTTTGGAACCCATTAAAGGCAGTATTTCGTTTGTCGCGTTCACCTCTACCCCGAACTTGCTTCGGTAAAAATTCGCCACTGCCTCACGAAGTTCGGGCAAGCCTTGATAACTCTGATATTGATGCGCCCCAGCATGTGAGGTCGCCTCGATTACCGCATCAATTACCGTTTGCGAAGGCGCCAAATCAGGACTACCAATACCCATATTGATGATCGGCCGCCCTTGAGTGGCAAGTTCGCGTACCTCTCTCAACTTTTTAGAGAAGTAATATTCTTCTACCGAATGTAATCTATCTGCGGTACGTATCATATTCTTTCATTTTTATAAGCGCCGAGTACCTTAAAATCTTCGGACATAATCTCCACTAGTGATTTTGCCTTGGCAAAATTCGAATAGACATCAAAAGTGACATCTACGAAAAATGCATATTTCCACGGGGTATCGATAATCGGCAGCGATTGTATTTTAGTCAAATTCATATTACAGTCACTCATTACGTTTAAGATCGCCGCCAAGCTGCCTCGCTTATGGTCGGTAACGAATCGTACCGATGCCTTGTTGATATCCTCTTCTGGAATTTCCTTGTTCTGCGTCTTCACGATAATAAACCGGGTCGCATTATTCTTGATGGTCTGTATTTCAGGAGCAAGAATCTGTAAATCGTATAAATCGGCAGCCACTAACGGGGCAATAGCACCTACATTTTGAAGCTGTTTTTCTTGAATCTGTTTTGCGGTTTCGTCAGTATCAACATCCTCGACCAATTTAATATGGGGATATTCCCTAAAAAACTCCTTGCACTGCAATAAGGCCATTGGATGCGAGCGAACTTCGTCCAAATCCTGGATAGTTTTTCCTTTTAAAGCCATTAAGTGATGGTTGATGTTCAAATAATGTTCGCCAATGATATGCAGGTCATTATGATTTATTAAGGCATAATTGGGAATGATAGATCCGGCAATTGAATTCTCAATGGCCATTACGCCTTTATCGGCCGTGCCATCCAACAAACAATCGACCAATTTATCAAATGACATACATTCGACAAGCGTGATGTTCTCGCCAAAATATTCTCGGGCTACCTGGTGGTGGTTTGATCCCTTGATTCCTTGAATGGCTATTTTTAATTTCATGGCCTTTGCTTTTTCCTTCACGGAAATGAATGGTATAGATTCATAAATTTTGAACAAAAAAAGTCCCGTTTTACACGGGACTTCTTTTTGTTTATATCTAGCAATATTTCACAACAGTCCCGTTCCTTCTTTAAAAAAGAAGTAAAAATAGAATCCGTTAAAAAAATATTGAATAGTCATAATTCACTTAAACTTGTGCTAAAGTAAGAATTAAATTTAAAAATGTGGTTTTTGACCTAAATTTTTTTCTTTTATTGAATAAAACCCAATTTACCTATACTTTATACGGCAATTCACAATATTTATTATGAATATCTAATCAGGGTTTCACAACGGTTTATTGTTTAATTTTGAAAAAAACTTTAGTCCTGTGTCCATTTCCGTAAAGAACATCAGCAAGTCATTTGGCAAACAAAAGGCCCTGAATAACGTTTCATTTGAGATCAATAAGGGAGAAATCGTAGGTTTTCTAGGCCCAAATGGTGCCGGAAAATCGACCATGATGAAAATTTTGACCACCTATTATCGAGCCGATGAAGGTAACGCCGAGATAAATTCTTTTGATGTGCTGAAGGATAAAATAAATGTGCAGAAAAGTATCGGGTATCTTCCTGAACACAACCCACTATATTTAGAAATGTATGTAAAGGAATACCTTGGATTTAATGCCGATGTGTACAAAGTGAATAAAAAAAGAATTCATGAAGTCATCGCTCAAACAGGACTAACGCCCGAAGCCCATAAAAAAATAGGTCAGCTTTCCAAAGGCTATCGTCAACGTGTGGGTTTGGCGGCCGCCTTGCTACATGACCCCGAAGTGCTTATTTTAGATGAACCCACCACTGGTCTGGACCCCAATCAATTGCTCGATGTTCGAAAACTGATCCGTGACATTGGCAAAGAAAAAACTATATTGCTATCTACGCATATTATGAAAGAAGTAGAGGCGGTATGCGATCGGGTACTCATTATCAATAAAGGAACCTTGGTGGCCGATAAAAAATTATCGGACCTGCGCGATGAAGACGAACAACTCATTGAAGTAGAATTCGACTATAGGGTCGAAGAAGCTTTTTTATTGAAAATAGCCCACGTTACCAAGGTGACAAATATCGTGGGTTTTGTATATGAGATCACCTTTAGCACTTCTAAAGACATGCGCCCGGCGGTATTCGATTTTGCACATGACAACCAATTGAAAACTCTGCAACTCAGTCGAAAGAACAAGAATTTAGAGAGTTTGTTTACCGAGTTGACTTCTTACTCACTGATAAGCTATTGATTTTCTAAGGTCATTGACTTCAATTTATACTGAGCTTAATTCGGAGTATTCAGACTGACCACTTGCCTACTAAAACCATAAGGCCATCCCTAGCCCATTATTATTGCTTACAGGTTCCAAATAGAACGAAGTTTTGTTTCCGAGGC
>JBATIN010000513.1:0-1749 GCA_049667765.1 Flavobacteriaceae bacterium | reverse complement strand
GGTCTTGGTAAATACTTGTTCCATTCGAGAAAAGGCAGAGCTTACAGTGCGCAAGCGCTTAGAAAAATTCAATGCAGTGAAAGTGCAGCGGCCCCATATGAAGGTAGGTGTGCTGGGCTGTATGGCCGAACGATTGAAAAGCCAACTGCTCGAAGAAGAAAAAATTGTAGATATGGTAGTAGGCCCCGATGCCTACAAAGACCTGCCCAACCTAGTTCAAGAAATTGACGAAGGCCGTAACGCCGTCAATGTCATTCTTTCTAAAGAAGAAACCTATGGCGATGTTTCACCGGTTCGTTTAAATTCTAATGGTGTTACCGCCTTTGTGTCAATTACCAGAGGTTGTGATAATATGTGCACCTTTTGTGTGGTTCCATTTACAAGGGGGCGTGAACGCAGCCGTGACCCGCAATCCATTATTGAAGAGGTCAACGATCTATGGGCAAAAGGATATAAAGAAGTAACACTTTTAGGCCAAAACGTAGACAGCTATCTTTGGTATGGTGGCGGCTTGAAAAAAGATCTCGACAAGGCATCAGAAATGCAAAAGGCCACTGCTATAGATTTCTCCGGTCTTTTGGAAATGACGGCCTTGGCCCAGCCCCACATGCGGATTCGGTTTTCTACATCGAACCCACAAGACATGACCTTGAAAGTAATTCACACGATGGCAAAACATAAGAATATATGTAATTACGTGCATTTGCCCGTACAAAGTGGTAGCAACCGGATCCTTAAAGAAATGAACCGGCTGCATACCCGAGAAGAATATTTTAATCTCATTGACAATATTAAAAAGATTATACCCGATTGCGCCATTTCGCAAGATATGATTACTGGATTTCCGACGGAAACCGAAGAAGACCATCGTGATACCTTATCGTTAATGGAATATGTAAAATACGATTACGGGTTCATGTTCGCCTATTCTGAAAGGCCAGGTACCATGGCGGCCAGAAAACTAGAAGACGATGTGCCTTTTGATACCAAAAAGAGACGATTGGCCGAGGTAATCGCATTACAGCGGGAGCACTGTCAGGAACGTACCGAGAAACATTTGGGCAAAGTACAAGAAGTGCTGATAGAAGGTCTTTCAAAAAAATCAGATGCGCACTTCATGGGGCGAAATTCACAGAATACGGTCGCTGTTTTTCCGAAGGAGAACTATAAAGTAGGTGATTTTGTGATGGTACGGATGGATAGCTGTACCTCGGCTACATTAATAGGTGAAGCAGTTGGATATAGTGAAAATAACTAGGCCTAATTTCCAAATATTTTTTAGGGAATAAGACAATACAAATAGTTTCTCGCCTTAGCGGGAATGAAAAATACTAAATGGAATCGATACAAGCCATTAAACAACGTTTTGAAATCATCGGCAACGATGTAAAACTCAACCGTGCTATAGAAAAAGCCATACAGGTGGCCCCCACCGATATTTCAGTATTGGTAACCGGTGAAAGCGGGGTCGGTAAAGAAGCGATACCGAAAATTATACATGCACTTTCACACCGAAAGCATGCCAAATATATTGCGGTAAACTGTGGGGCGATACCGGAAGGAACCATAGACAGTGAACTGTTCGGTCATGAAAAAGGCGCTTTTACCGGGGCGACCCAGACTAGAAGCGGTTACTTCGAAGTCGCCGATGGCGGAACTATTTTTTTAGATGAAGTAGGCGAACTACCTCTTACCACCCAAGTTCGATTGTTGCGCGTTCTTGAAAACGGAGAGTTCTTAAAAGTAGGG
>JBATIN010000512.1:0-4268 GCA_049667765.1 Flavobacteriaceae bacterium | reverse complement strand
ACTAATTACTGCAATTTGCCGCTACCTCTTGCACTTCACTTTTAGATTCAAAAACTTTGTCCACAGTGGCGACGGCCCTTATGGTAACCTCCACATAATCGGGACCTATTTGGGTAATGACCCCATCAAAGCCATTGAAATGGAATTGTGTGGCGATCTGTTTTCCACTTAGGGCTTGATTGTTGATTTGGTTTCTTCCCTTTACCTGAACCCGCTGTACGACATTTATCTTGATGTTGTCATAGCTCTGAAAAGCATCATAGGCCTGCACCGCACTTTTGGCGGGCACGGTAATTTCCCTTTGTGAGAAAAAGGTTTCACTGGTTGTTGCAGTTGCCTCATTCCAAAAGGTGTTCTCAATACCAGACTGGGTCGTTACTTGGGTGCTAGCGGTCGCTTCCGCTGAATATGTGGCACCATTGCCAAAAAATTTCCCTTCAACTTCCAACCCTAGGGTCATCGAAATACTAGAGGTACTGCTTGATATGAACGAGAAAGTTTCTTGCCAACCTACGGTGGTTATAGTTTTTACATCTTTCGATTCGCCGATCATTTGTACTAAGGGGCCACTACCGCAATTAATCAGCGTACTGTTATAGCTAAACCCATTCTGTGCCGCGGGCAACAAGGGTTTCAGGTAGTGGGTTTGTATCTCTTGAACTTCCCAATCGATATTCATGGGTACCAGTCTCACCAACAATTCCTCGCCCTCGGGGGCACCTACGGTAAGACCGACACCGGGTGTAACTTTGATAGGTTCAAAATAGGCATCCGTAATACGGTAAACCCCATTGCCTACTTTATGTAAAACAAATTGTTGGTTTAGCTTATCGGTTTTTTCGAAACCGACTTTTATTCCGTTATATCCTAAATCTATAGCGCCATACTTCAGTAGTCCGCTCTTTAAATAACTGTTGGACTCTTGATGTTTGATATTGAAATGGTTTGCCTTACCATCAATGGCTTCAAAAAAGAACGAGGAATTCTCTTCATCACCGGTGAATTCAATGGTAGATGTCATGCTCAACAGATTGTTATACAAGAAACTCAACGGATTTATGGGGGTCTCTTGCAAAATTCGACGAAAAGCCGCCCTGTTTTCGGGCTCAACCTGGCTGTTATCATACTTTACGGCTTGTATATAATAAGGGGTGTTCTCTACTACGGCAACTTCAGTATTCAAATCAGGCAAATCATGGGGGTTGCAGCTGGTAGGCACTGGATCTGACTTGAACAGAATGCTGGTAAAGGTTTCCATGAAAATTTCAGAGCCTCCTGCATCGAACAGTTTGGCGATAACCTGAACCCCATTTTTGAGGGTTTCCAGGTCAGCATCGCCCAAATCTTCAACCGGTAATTTGATTTGACCCATAAAAGCGTAGGGGTCTAAATCGATGGTTTGTGAAAAATCGGCCGAAGTGCCTTGAACCTCAAGTTGGGCCTTTACGGGGTGATAGCCTTTTTTGGCCAATTCCCTTGTGTTGAGCACCATGCCGATATCCCCGTTGTATGTTTCCAGGTCTTCTTCGGTAATGCCGTCGTTTTCGGTGATTTGTCCATCGCCACCGTCAGTGCTTTCGGGACACCCCTGATTACTAACGGGTCCAACTTGATTCGGGCAATTGTCATCGGCATCTGCAATGCCGTCTTTGTCGGTATCGACAATTTGAACGGGCGGTACCACTTCATCTTTGCTACATGAAGTGAGGCCTAGGGTCAATACAGTTAACAATACGAGTCTTAAAAATCTGTTTTGCGTTTTCATAATTACTTTGTTTTGTGGTTAAACATTTTTTTTGTTTTGTGTGACCTACTCGGTTTTGATCTGCAGTATCGAACCGAGCAAGACCACAAAACTTGATTGTTGAACTAACAACACCACAAACCTAGAGCGCTTGTTTTGGGATTAAAAAAAAGGTAGGGGTACGAAAGGGGTACTCAATTTTATTGCAGGGGTACAAAAGGGGTACAGGTTGGAAAGCGCCTTATTTTATTGGGTTTTGGAAGAATGGAATTCAGAAGTTAAATCGACATTATGTTAGTCTCCAAGGAATCTTCGGGAGAAAGGTTCATTTTTTTTCGCAAACGCTGTCGCGCTTTTTTGACCCCATCGGAAGAAATATTGAGAATATTGGCGATTTCCTTGGAGGAAAGGTTCATCTTTATAAGTGCCATCAAACGGAGTTCGTTCTTGGAGATATCCGGGTATCTTGAAACCGCATCTTTTTCGAAGTCCTTATGTACTGCCTCGAAATACCGGGTGAAATTTTCCCACACCTTATCATCTTGTTGGTCAAAATTGATAGTCCTGATGAGTTCTTGGTAGGCCTTGCCACCACCTTCGGTTTTTTTTAGTTCAGCAGCTTTTTGCTTCAGGCCTTCCAATACTTCGTTCTTTTTGGCCAAGTGCAGGGCATGTGTCGTCAGTTCTTTCTCTTTAAAGGCCAATTCGGCCTTTACCCGTTCCCGCTCCAAACCATTGCGTTTCATCTTTTGCCGAATTCCATAGTAAATCAGGCCGAATAGTACGATGATGGTCAATAGTCCTACGAACAGGCCGATGCGTTGTAGATTAGAAGTTTTTTCCTTTTCTTCCAATAGTGCAATTTCTTTCTTCTGAAGTTCGATTTCCTGTTCGCCTTTTTCAGTTTTGTAGCGCAATTCAAGGGCATTGATTTTCTGATTATTTTCCTGACTGAAAATACTATCGTACATCGCAGAATAAATTTTGCGGTATTCGTAGGCTTGTGAGATGTCGCCCAACTTTTCGTAGGTATTCGAGATTTTGAGATAGTCGTCTACTATTTCGATATTATTGGATATCTGCTTGGCAATGGCCAAACTGTTTTGATAGTTTTCTAAGGCTGAATTGTAGCTCTTCTCCATGAAATAAACATCACCTAAATTACGGTACGAAATGCCCGATTGACTTTTTTGCTGGATGTCATTATTTAAATCCATGGCCTGTAAAAAATACTTTTTTGCTAATTGCAAAGAGTCCATTTTCACATACACCGTGCCAATTAAGTTGTATTGTTCCCCTATGGCCGATTCACGGTTTGTTCGCTCAAAATAGGGCATGGCCCCTTGATACAATTCCAATGCCTCCTGAAACCTATTTGCATTGGCCAAATTTGTGGCGCGGTTTGAACGGGTAATCGCCAAACCATATTCCAGATTATGTTCCAAACAGATGGCCTCCACTTTTTTGTAGTAGTCGTTAGATACCTCAAGATTGCCCAATTTAGAGTACAACTTGCCTATGTTCATGAGATATGGGGCTCTTTCTTCCTCTGGTTCCCCTAAAGATTCACTGATTTTTATGGCGGTCAAATACGCCTCAAGGGCCGCCGCGGTTTGACCTAAATCCTTTGATACAATGCCAATATTATTATATACAGTGCGAATTTTTGTCTGATCGCCCAAGTCGTTGTATAAAACCTTGGCTTGATTAAAATATTCCAGTGATTGGTTGAAATCGCCCAATTCTTGGGTGTAAAGGCCCCTTTTTCGTAATAGTTCCGCTTTTAGATATTTATTCATTAACCGATTGACGATCGTGGCGGCTGAATCCAAATAGGGTTGCCCTTTTTTGGGATCTTTGAAGATGTATTGATCAAAAATTGCAAAATAGGTTTCAACCAGTATAGAATCTTTTTGAACGGGAATGAGTTGTAAAAGACTATCTATATTGGCATTGTCTCTTTTCTTGATGTCCTGCCCAAAGGAGAGCGATGAAAAACAAAGCAAGAATAGGATTAGCAGATAGTACTTGACAATTTTCATTCGGGTTGGTTTGTGGGGAGTTCTAAAATAGTACTTTTTTTAACATTTCTGCACATGTTAAAAACCTGTTGTAAAAACTGTTAGGGGGGTTTTTCCTCATTTTTCCGGCCAGCGCGTATAAACTAAGTTATATTTATTCCATTTCAAGGATTCATATAAAGAACCTTTAATAGGGCAGCATCCATCATAAGAATGGAAAGTTTCTCCAAGTAGCATTTATGTTTTGGACTGCTCCTAAAATAATATTATTACCCTTTTTTAAACTAACTTTTTCGTATTTAGCCATCTTAAATTGTTGATAACTCAAAATTCTTCCATTTTTGGCAAAAACCAAATGATACCATTTGAAGCTATTTGAAACCAAATCTAAAATACCACATTACATATAGTTTCATTTGAATTCATTTATCATAAGTTATTGTATATCAGATTTTTGTGAATAACTTAAATCGAAAAATCTAGCTTTCCCCTTTCCTTTATTT
>JBATIN010000511.1:0-2827 GCA_049667765.1 Flavobacteriaceae bacterium | reverse complement strand
GGGTAACCTTATCGTCAAGCAGGTGCGCCATGGCCTCCATATTCCATGGTTTATCGTTTAATACGACCATTTCTGGATCTTTCATGAACATTTTGAACGGATCAGGTTCTTGTAAGGCCAAGAGAGTGTAACCTTTGGGCATCAAATTGCTATAAACGACCTCCGCACCAATAAATCCAGCTATTGAACCAAGGGTCGCTTTTTTAACGAATTTTCTTCTTTGCATGTAATTCTTTCGATAGTGTTTCGTAAAGTTAGGATTTTTTACTTCACTTTTCGGTAACAAGAGTTACCTATGGCAGAATATCTACAATATGGCCTTTAAGCGTAAACAGCCTTAAAAAATTGGAATTGCAACAGTTACTTGATATTGAGGATTTTTGTTTTTTTGGCCCCTTTAATGACATAGGTATATAACCACATAATGGTGAAGGTGGGTATAACGTCCAATCCAGGTATTATTTCTTCAATAAAAGTAATAATACCGGCCGCTTGCCCAACCTTGCCTTTGTACATTCGGGTCATTAGCCAAGCAGCCAGCGGCGCCCAGATTACATCCGAAAATTCACCGATTAAAGGAACAGTAAACGAAAGCAGGCCTATACCATCGTATAGAAGACCTATGAATAATTTTTTGTATTTGTCGTTTTTTACTTTTGACATCATTTAAAGTTAGCGTTCACGTCAAAATCAAGCAAATAAAGTGCCAAAAAATAAACTAAAGAACTAAGACAAATGTGCACTTATCAATTTTAAGAATTCGTTACGTGTTTCAATTTTTTCAAATTGGCCTCGAAAGCCGGAGGTCGTAGTCACCGAATTTTGTTTTTGAACCCCTCGCATCATCATACACATATGGGAAGCTTCAATTACCACGGCAACCCCTTTCGGTTTAAGGGTATTGTTTATACATTCAAGAATATCATGGGTCAAACGCTCTTGCACCTGTAAACGTCGAGCGAAAACATCGACAACTCGGGGAATCTTGCTCAGACCCACTATATGTCCGTTCGGAATATAGGCCACATGTGCTTTACCAAAAAAAGGAAGCATATGATGTTCGCATAAGGAATAAAGCTCAATATCTTTAATAATGACCATGTCATCATAACTTTCCTTGAACATGGCGCTTTTCAATATTTCGACAGCATCTTGTTTATAACCTTGGGTCAAGAACAACATGGCTTTGGCCGCCCGCTCAGGGGTTTTTAGTAAACCCTCACGTGAGATGTCTTCACCGATCTCATCTATAATAGATGAATAACGACTTTTTACCTCATCTGTGATTTCTAAATTGTACTCTTCTAAATTTCTATATGGGGACATATTTTTCAATATATAATACCAAGCAATATTAGGGCATTTATCTCAAAATACGCCAAAATATGCGATAATTTGCGGTTCCTAAAACAGCCAAATTAGTCGTCTTACCACAAAGCTACTCGTTTTTTACACCTGTTTTATCTTCGATACGACCGCTGTCGCGATATATAATTTTGTCGTGTTCTTAGTTATGTTTACTTTTCGACCTAATATCGTTTTTTATGATCAAAGCCAGCAATATTCAAAAGCTTTATGGCACGCTTAAAGTACTCAGAGGGGTAGATCTTCATATTAAAAAAGGAGAGGTCGTTTCCATTGTTGGTGCTTCCGGCGCGGGCAAGACAACCTTGCTTCAAATTTTGGGTACGTTAGATACGCAGAGCAACAAACAAGAGAGCCAGCTGATCATCAACGATGTAGAGGTTACACATCTTAACGACAAGGAGCTTGCCCGGTTTCGTAACGAACATATCGGCTTTATTTTTCAATTCCATCAACTGTTGCCAGAGTTTACGGCGCTTGAAAATGTCTGTATTCCTGCCTTTATTAAAAAAACACCGAGAGCCGAAGCTGAAAAACGGGCAAAAGAACTTCTCGATTTTTTAGGACTTCAACAACGCTACGACCATAAACCGAGCGAATTATCAGGAGGGGAACAACAAAGGGTAGCCGTTGCTAGGGCCTTAATAAATAACCCTTCGATCATTTTCGCCGATGAGCCAAGCGGCAATCTCGATTCTGAAAGTGCCGATCGTCTGCATCAACTTTTCTTTGAATTGCGCGATCAGTTTGGCCAAACGTTTGTCATCGTTACCCACAATGAGCATTTTGCCAACCTGGCCGACCGTAAATTGGTCATGGTCGATGGTCTAATAACGAATGCTCAACCCATTAAAACAACCGAAGTTTCCTCGTAAACATCAGCCTTCAATAAATTTAATTCCATGTGGCGCGACCTCATCAACTTTCTGAAAAACCCATTGTATGAAGAGGACGACAATTTGGAATTTTCACATAGAGCCTCTATTTTTTTAAAACTCTTAGTACTGTCGATTGCCTTAAGTCTAGTATTGGGACTTTTAGTATCGATCGTTCAACAAAGTTTTGACCTCGATTTCGGCGATCACGCCCTAGAGGAAGCCTTCGATGAATATCCCTTGTATTTTTTGTTTTTAGCAGCTGTATTTTTGGCGCCCTTGATCGAAGAACTCATCTTTAGGGGTCCGCTTTATTTTTTTAGAAACGCCCGCTATTTTAAGTTCTTGTTTTATGCTTGCGTTTTAATTTTTGGTTTCTACCATATTACCAATTTTGAAATTACCCCCACTACCCTTCTCTATTCTCCTTTGCTAGTTGCTCCTCAATTAAGCGTGGGCGCTATTTTAGGTTTTATTCGGGTGCGTTTTGGCTTGGTATGGGCTATGGGGTTACATTCCGCCTACAACCTCATTCTAATCGGACCCGCCATTCTCTTAAAAGCACTAGACATCCCGTTAACATGACC
>JBATIN010000510.1:0-1639 GCA_049667765.1 Flavobacteriaceae bacterium | reverse complement strand
AAAACCCATAAGATGTATGAGACCATGTAAGCACAATAGAATAAAAAATGCAGTCCTCATGATTCAAAAATTACTGTGGTAAAAATAAAGAGTCCTAAATTTCAAGGAAATGACGAGCATCATACGAGGTAACTACGGGATGACATTCGTCATTGTTCTTCAAATTTTATAACTATAATTTTAAGTTCAAATAAAATCACTATGAAAACAATAGTATACGCTACTGATCTCTCCGAACTTGAAGTGCCAACCTTGCGTTACGCCTATAAATTAACGGAAAGCCTAAAGGCCAAGCTAATTGTACTTTATGTATATTCGGTGCCACCAATAACCGTAGCTACAATTCGATCACCGAAACAGATTTCACATAAATTGGAAGCGGAAAAAAAGGATGTCGCTTTACACTATTGTACCCAGCACTTAAAAGAGGAATGGGTAAAAAGCAAAGTAGAGATCCAGGTTCAAGAGCACACCTCGATACATGAAGGAATCTTCGAGAAAGTGAAAGAATCAACACCAGATCTGCTCATAGTTGGAATGAAGGACAATCATACCCAGCGTGGTTTATTTACTGGTAGTATTGCCAAGTCGCTTATGGGAAAAGTCGAATGCCCGATTTTAATCGTTCCGAATCGTATGCGTTTTCGAAAAATCAAGTCGATTGTCTATGCCACCGACTTTGAGGAGACCGATATTTTTGCCATCCAAAATGTAGTGAATCTGGCAAAACCGTTCAACGCAAAAATTAGGATTGTACATATTCCTACGGCAGAGGAGTATATTGGCAAAGAACAATCTGAACTGTTCAACGAGATGCTTGCAAAAAATGTGAAATACCCTAATATCCACCTACACACATTTCTATCAGAAAGTGTTTACCAAGGCCTAAGAACCTTTGTAGAACAACATAAGGCAGATGTGCTTGTAATGTTACAACGCGAAACTGATGGTACATTTTTTACAAAACTGTTTCATAAAGATCTTGTGAAGCAGATGGAATCACATATTTCTATTCCGTTGATGAGTATTAGGAAAGATAGCGTTTAATGCGCGGTATCTTTGACCATAATCCTTCCGTCTTCCATTTCTATGATACGGTCTGTGCGTTTGGCAAAGTCTTCGTCATGGGTGACCACCAAAAGAGATAGGCCCTCTTCCTCTTTCAATCGCTTAAATATACTGAACACGTTTTCGGAGTTATGGCTATCGAGATTTCCTGTGGGTTCGTCGCCCATTAAAATGGTAGGGTTATTAATCAATGCCCGTGCAATGGCCACGCGCTGTTTTTCACCTCCCGAGATTCTTGACGCACGTTGTTTGGCCAAATGATCGATATGTAACATTTTCAGTTTTTCCATGCCATCGTGTTCAATTTCTGCATGAGTTTTTTCGGCTAGTTTTTTAGCGGGTAGCATCACATTTTCCAGTACACTGAATTCAGAAAGTAAATAGTGAAATTGAAAAACAAAGCCAATATTTTTATTCCGTATTCTAGAAAGCTCATTATTCGGTTTCCCTGTGATCAGTTCGTTGTTCAAATAAAGTTCGCCCGTATAGTCCGTATCCATGGTGGAAAGTATATAAAGCAAGGTCGATTTTCCTGAACCCGACTTGCCCATAATGGAAGCGAATTCCCCTT
>JBATIN010000509.1:0-7880 GCA_049667765.1 Flavobacteriaceae bacterium | reverse complement strand
ACCTACTATAGTCTTTTATGAAAAACCTGCTTAAAAAACTTAAAAAGTTATTATCCCCACTTTTTAATACTAGAGCCGCGGGACTTTACATTCTACTTTTCGCAGCAGCCATTGGCATCGCCACCTTTGTTGAAAATGATTTTGGAACCAGTGCCGCTCAAAAGGTCATTTTTAAATCTTGGTGGTTTGAATTATTACTTCTTTTATTCGGAATAACCATCATTGTGAACATTATTAAGTTCCGTATGATTCAACAAAAAAAATGGCCTTTGCTACTTTTTCATGGTGCCATTATCATCATCTTAATCGGAGCAGGTGTCACGCGATACTTTGGTTTTGAAGGGATAATGCATATTCGGGAAAATAATGCTTCTAACAGTTTTTTGTCTTCCAATTCCTTTTTAAAGTTTAAAGTGGAAAAGAACGGTCAAACCTTTGACTTTGATGAGCCTGTTCTTTTTGCATCTTTGGGAAACAACAACTGGGAAGAATCTTATTTGGTAGGTAAAGATTTGATCGAGGCCAAGGTTAAGGAGTTCATTCCCAATCCGAAACAAGTTTTGAATGAAAGTATAGAGGGTCAACCTGTACTCCAAATGGTAGTAGGTGGGGCAAATGGCCGAGAAGAGTATTTCATTAACCAAGGTGAAACAAAGCGCATTCGTAACGTAATCTATAATTTCAAGGATACCCAGTTACCCGATGCCATAAATATCAGCTACCGAAATGATTCCCTGCTGATTGCCTCGAACAAAACTTGGGTGCAAACTGTAATGGCAACACAGCAAAAAGATACGCTGTATCCTTCTGAATCGTATAGTCCGTTAATGTTGCGCTCACTTTACACCGATGGCGTAAACAGCTTCGTTTTCGCCACTTTCAACAAAGGCGGTAAAGTTCGAATTGAATCGGAAGACCCCAAGGTGAAAAATGAAAGTCTGACCGCCCTTTTGATGGATATATCGGTTAATGGCAGTACAAAAGAGATTTATGTTTATGGTAGTCGTGGAATGGAAGGAAGACCTGAAGTATTGAATTTTGATGGACTGAATCTATCTGTTTCCTATGGATCCAAAGAAATCACGGTTCCTTTTCAAGTGAAACTTAATGAGTTTATCCTAGAAAAATATCCAGGTACCAACAGTGCTTCCTCCTATGCAAGTGAAGTTACTTTGAACGACCCCAGAACCAATGTGCAATTCGATTACCGAATTTTTATGAACAACATTTTGGATCATGACGGTTATCGGTTTTTCCAATCTTCTTTTGACAAGGATGAAAAAGGCACGTACCTAAGTGTTAACAGTGATTTTTGGGGTACATGGATATCCTATATTGGATATATCATATTGACCCTGGGAATGATCTGGACGTTCTTCAGCAAGAAAACACGTTTTTATGAGGTCTCCCAAAAAATTAAGAAACTTAGAGCAAAGAGTTCCACTTTTGTTTTCATTTTCTTTTTGACATCTTCCATTGCCATTGCGCAATCCGATAATAATGCATCATATGTCACCCATGCCGTAAATGCGGATCATGCTGAGGCATTTAGCACCTTAGTGGTTCAAGATTTTAAGGGACGGATGAAACCCGTGCATACCTTGTCGAGGGAAATCATGCGCAAATTGGCCCGAAAGGAAAGCTTGTTAGGACTGACGGCCGACCAGATTATGTTGAGTATGTACGTCAATAAGCAAGAATGGTACGCAGCGCCGATCATCAAGTTGGGAAAACATGAAGACATCAAGAAGAAATTAAGTGTTGGGGGAGATTACGCCGCCTACAAAGATTTTTTCGAGACCAATGGGCAATACAAATTACGCGACGAAATGCGACGGATCTATAGCTTGGATCCGATCGACCTAGGTGTTTATGAAAAGGAACTGATGAAAATAGACGAGCGTCTCAATATTCTGAGTATGGTCTATTCGGGTAGCCTGCTCAAGTTGATACCGACACCTAATGACCCGAATAATACTTGGGTGTCAACAGCTGCACCTGGCCACGGGGCAAATGACGGTCATAACCATAACACGGTCGCCGACAAGTTTTTTAGCAGTTATACTTCAACTTTACAAGAGGCTATAAAAAGTAAAAATTACTCAAGTGCGGACAATCTTTTGGAAGAACTTCGGGCGTATCAAAATGCCAATGGAGGCATTATTTTACCCTCATCGATAAAGATAAATGCCGAAATTCTACTCAATAAAATGAACGTTTTTACTCGTTTAGCGGGATTCTATATTTTGTTGGGACTGGCACTTTTATTCTTTTTATTCCTATCCGTTTTCAAACCACAAATCAAGCTCAAAAAAGTATATCTCATTTTATTCTCTTTAATCGTTATTGGTTTTGTTTTGCATACTATCGGCCTTGGGTTGCGATGGTACGTCTCTGGGCGGGCACCATGGAGCAATGGCTATGAATCGATGATCTATATCGCATGGACATCTACATTGGCCGGAGTGTTGTTTACCAGAAAATCCTTCGGAGGATTGGCCGCTACCATGGTATTGGCAGCCACCATACTTTTTGTGGCTACGTTGAGTTTCCTCGATCCCGAGATTACACCCTTGGTACCCGTTTTAAAATCGTATTGGTTGACTATTCATGTTTCTTTGGAAGCAGGTAGTTATGGCTTTTTGATGCTTGGGGCAATTATCGGATTGATCAATCTCATCTTGATGGTTTTCTTAAAGGATTCGAACAAAGCAAGAATAAAACGAATCGTTCAGGAAATGACCTATATCAGTGAACTTACGATTACGGGAGGTTTGTTTATGGTCAGTGTTGGTACTTATCTAGGCGGTGTCTGGGCCAACGAATCATGGGGCAGGTATTGGGGTTGGGATGCCAAAGAAACCTGGGCATTAGTAACGATACTGGTCTATGCCTTTATTTTGCATATGCGACTCATTCCGAATTTGAAAGGACTGTTCGCATATAACTTGGCCACTATTTTTGGATTGGCCTCGGTAATTATGACGTACTACGGCGTAAATTATTATTTATCGGGATTACACTCGTATGCTACTGGTGACCCTGTGCCAGTTCCGAATTGGGTTTATGTGGTGGTGGTTTCGATTATCATCATTAGTGCCCTTGCCTATTTCAAGAAGCGAAAATTCCCTGTAATTTCTTAGTGAGGTCTATTCGATGACGGTACCGTTTTCCAAAATCAAATCATATCGGTATCCAGCGCCGAAATCTCTGTTCAAGCTCACAATCGCTCGCATGGTAACCTCTTTGCCTTCAGGTATAAACGTATTTGAAGTAATTACTAGATCAAAATCATCTTTACTTCCGTCTTGAATGTGAAGCCAATTACGATCCATAATATTGGGGTTTGTCTTGACACATTTGCCACTTATCTGTACGGTATGACCTTCGTACTTTTTGGGGTCTTTAACCAGTTCGGCAATTTTCAGGGTTCCTTTATGTTCAACTATTTTATCGGTGTGCGTTGGAATATCTTCTTTTTGGGGAATAACTTTTTCTTGAACTGTGGCCGATGAATTCAACGGTAGTTGACCAACATGTTTGGAGTGATCCTCGGCTACCAAATTTGAAACCAAATAAATGGTATCGAATACGCGATTGTACTCCTTGCTTTCAAAATTTGTTTTAAGCAACGGCCTTCTGTAGAAATAAACTTCACCCTTTTCAGCTTCTTGTTTTCTGGTGGCGATCCAAAATTGCTCATCGCCTTCGACAACTTTTAGGTACACATATCTAGCAGCTTGTATAACTTCCTTTACGACCACTTTATGCAAATCATCGTTAAACGAGCTATCGTTGTTAACAGTTACCTGAGTGGCAGGGTCGGCAGAGAAAATACCGCTATTGGGTGTGGCAGTATCCGTTTCTGAAGAAGGGGCAATCACTTTTGGTCCGTTATTGCATCCAAACAATAAGACGGAAGCGATTACGGGTATGATTGTTTTATAATTCATCATCGAGTTCATATTAAAAGCGTTGTGCAATTCTTGCATAGATTCTAATCGTATTTTCTTCGTTAAAGGTAGCGAGTTCTCCTGACAAGCTGAAAAGCAGCTTCCGATTTATGTTGTATGACAAATTGGTTCCGAAATAATGTTGTGTCGGCGAATCTACCACGTTTGCATATTCATAGAACACCAATCGATAATAAAAATCGGTATTCAATCTTCCATCAAAAAATTCCCTGGAATGCCGTACCGAAGCGATTTTACTTTCCAAATAGTTCGAGTTGTTCATATTAAAGGTCAACGATAATCTACCACCGATGGTCGGTATTTTCGATAAAGTGAAATATCCATAAATATTGTCCGATTTGTTTTCAGTATCATTTTGAAAACGTTTGCTATAGCTTGCCCCGACTAGAATATTTTTTGCCGGTCTCACATTGACTCTACCACGTATACCTTGTCTGGCGATATCATCATCCAACAAGCGCTCGATTTCCGTTTGAAAGGTTTCGTAGTATAAGATTCGCTTGCGGCTATCGTAGGACACCATCGCATTGATTTTTCTGCTGAAGCGATACCGCGCCGAAACATATAAATTGGTCAAGCGAACATCAGTTGTGGCTTCCCCGTTCAATTTGCTAAATAGGTCTACCTCAAGGGAAGAAAAAAGATTTAGATTTTTTGAGAAGGTACTTGAATGCTGAAAATAAGTATATCTTCTGTCCGTTTCGCTTCCGTTACGTTGTTCAATAAATCCCAATGTGGTCTGGGCGTAAAAATTTTCCCTATCGGAAGCCGTTCCAACATAACCTCCGTATTGGAGCAGATTTGAATTAAATCCGTAATCAAAAATATCAGGCCTAAAACCTACAATGGCCCCAACATAGTATTGACCAAAGTATTTCTCTACTTGCAAACCGTCAATTGCTCCAATAGACGATATTTTAGGATTTATGTTTCTGCCGATTACAACAGATAATGTAGGAGCTGCATCATATCTTACCCCGAAATTGTACACCCTCAGTAAACTGGTTTGTTGAAGAGATGTACTTTGAGACTCGGTTAATATTTCCCGATAGTTTAAATAGGAATTGAAAGAAAATTTAGAATTCCTGAGATGGTCGGCGTTCAAAGAAAGGCGTCCCATGATCTGGTGTCTATCGTCGCGTTTATTGGCAATGGTACTATAGCTTGATACTGAAATCCGTCCTCTGATACTTTCCTTATACAGCGGTTCTTCATCTTTATCGAGTATTACCGGCTCGAATAATGGTTCGGGAGCGATCTTAGCTTTTTGTACTACTGGTTTTAAAACATAATTAAACAGAATCGGGTCTCCTTTTTTTATTTCACAACTTGCGATCAACGAACAAACACATGAACTCGATGATTTGCTTGTAACCACTAAACAAGGTGTATTGCTGCTCGATAGTTTCAAGGTATCACCAATAGCAATAGGTTCGGTATTTTCAAATTTCACATAAACATTATTGGATGTAACAAATGAAATCTGCCCTTTCAAAATTCGGTCGTTGTCTTGTCCGAAAGTATGGTAGGTTAAGATTAATAGGATTATGAATATGGGGTATTTCATTTTTCCTTAGTCTTTCGTGCCATCAGGGTGGCATTGTAAACATACGCTACTTACATAGGCATAGCCGTTTTCATCTTTATGTTTATCGTCCATTTCATTTTTACCATGACACTGGAAACATGAAAAATCGGCATAACTGTTAGGGTTGGGGTGGCATTCCACACAATTGTCCCACGCCTCACCTTGTCTATGCTTTCCACTATAAATGGGGAAATACTGGTCATGGTCAAAAGTGGCAGGGGTCCATCCGGGGTTTGTGGTGTGGCATGACACACAATCGGTCGTAAATCCACTAGCCTGGTGATTCGGATTTGTAGTCTGGTCGTAATCACTTTGATGGCAATTGACACAATCTGGAGAAAGTCCTGTATACGTGCCATTCGTATGACATTGAGTACAATCTTGTAGATCATGGCCCTGGGTCAATGGGAAAAAGTCATGGTTGATCGTCGCCGGGGTCCAACCTGGATTCGTCGTGTGGCAAGAGGCACAATCTGTCGAAAACCCGCTCGTTTGATGGTTCGGATCCTGCGTCCCGTCATAGTCACTTTGATGACAGCTTACACATTCGGGAGAAAGACCAGCATAGGTCCCGTTGGTATGGCACTGTGTACAATCTTGAAGGTCATGGCCCTGGGTCAACGGGAAAAAGTCGTGGTTGATGGTCGCCGGGGTCCAACCAGGATTTGTCGAATGGCAAGAGGCACAATCTGTCGAAAATCCACTCGTTTGATGGTTCGGATCTTGCGTTCCGTCATAGTCACTCTGATGACAACTTACACAATCGGGAGATAGACCAGCGTAAGTACCGTTGGTATGGCACTGTGTACAATCTTGAATATCATGGCCTTGGGTCAATGGAAAAAAGTCGTGGTTGATGGTAGCAGGGGACCAACCCGGATTTGTCGTATGGCAATTCACGCAATCCGTAGAAAAACCGGAGGTCGAGTGATTGGGATCATTGGTTTGATCATAATCATTTTGGTGACAACTCACACATTCTGGGGAAGTATCCGCATAATTTGCCGTGGTATGGCATTGCGCACAGTCTTGAATATCATGGCCCATAGTCAACGGAAAAAAGTCGTGGTTTATGGTCGCCGGGGTCCAACCAGGTTTTGTGGTATGGCAAGAAACACAATCGGTTGAAAACCCGGCCGACGCATGATCCGGGTTTTGTGTGCTGGCATAATCCTCTTGATGACAGCTTACACAATCGGGAGATGCGTCTGAATAATTACCTGTGGTATGACATTGGGTACAATCTTGAATATCATGGCCTTCCGTAAGTGGGAAGAAATCATGATTGATACTTTCAGAATCCCAACCGAAGCCAAGTGGATTATGACATTCGATACAATCGGTTGAAAAGCCGGCAGTAGCGTGATTCGGACTTTGTGTACTGGCATAATCATCTTGGTGACAGCTGATGCATTCATTTCCGACCCGATCAAATCGTAAGGTGGTCTCGGAAGTATGACATTCCACACAACTTAAACTACCGTGTGAACCAACTAAAGGAAAACCATTTTCTTCATGTAGTTCTGGAATATTATCTACCAACCAAGTTTCCGAATCATGACAGCGTACACAATCATTACCAACAGATTGACTATGGATATCGGTGTGGCAAGAAATACAATCGGTAGGTGCCTCGCTAAATATTAATGTCGTATGACAAAGTTTGCAATCCGTAAGTGCATGGGTGCCTTCCAAGGCGTATTCGGTCTTGTCATGATCAAACTGAACCGTACGATAATTGATGCTCCAGCCGGAGGGATCATGACAACGGGCACAATCCATCTTTAGCTCATCGCCGTGTGGGGATTGGGCGAGAACTGGCCAAATGGCCAAAAAAAGCATTATTGTAAGTGACAGTCGATACATCTAAACTTCTGTATTTTGTACACTACCTCTATTTCTCCTTGCGCATTAGTAATTTCATGGCAGGCACTACAGGCGATTTTGGCATGTTGGCCTTCCAACGGAAAATCGGTAAGGTCGTGATTGAACCGTTTTGGAAACCAACTCAAGGTCACATGACATTCTTTACAATCGGTAACGCCATCTACTGCGAAAGTATCACCATGTACATTTTCATGGCATGTAATACAATCAGTACCTAAATTAGCAAATTTCTGGCCCGTAAGTTTTTTATTCTCAGCATTTTCGTTGAAATGACATTCTCGACAACTTACTTGTTGGTGTTTTCCGGTTAAAGGCCATTTGGTTGTATCGTGATCAAAATCGACCGATGTCCACGCATCATTAGCATGACAAACTGCACATTCATTTTCAGGATAGTATTTTTCATTGATATACCCTTCATGGATATCTTG
>JBATIN010000508.1:0-4429 GCA_049667765.1 Flavobacteriaceae bacterium | reverse complement strand
CTACTCTTTCTTAAAAAACGCATATGGTAATATTGTTCCTTTAACCGTATTGAATGCCGTTCAAAAAGAAATAAAGGGCATTCAAATAGAACGAGACCAACTTTCAATTTCCGAATTCAATAGCATTATTTCTGAAGAGATAAAAAACCAGCCAGCTCCATTTATCTATGAGCGTCTTGGCGAAAAATACCGCCATTATTTTATCGATGAATTTCAAGATACTTCGGGCATGCAGTGGAGCAACCTAGAACCCTTGGTCAGCAATGCCCTTGACGGCCAAGACCTAGATGGCAACAAGGGCACATTATTTTTGGTCGGTGATGCAAAACAGGCTATTTATCGCTGGCGGGGTGGTAGGGCCGAACAATTTTTATCACTTGTAAATAGTGAAACGAATCCCTTTGTAATAAAACCCAAGACAGAACAACTACCCACCAATTATCGTAGTTATCAAGAGCTCGTTGATTTTAACAATGCCTTTTTTTCGATAACGAGCCCCCTATTGAACAATGAAATCTATCGTGAGCTTTTTGAACGTGGAAATAAACAAAAGCATACGGCCAAACCGGGAGGTGCCGTACAAATAGAGTTTATAGTTGCAGATGATGAAAACTCGAAAGATTCACTTTATTGCCAAAAAGTTTTTCAGACGATTCAAAACGTTCTTGATAAAAATTACCGTTTACAAGACATTACCATATTAGTTCGCAACAACAAAGAAGGCGTATTGTTGGCCGATTTTCTGACCAAGAGTGGACTGCCGGTTATTTCATCAGAATCATTATTGATAAACAGTAGTCCTAAAGTTGCCTTTTTGATAGCCATACTCAGGTACAGCATACAGCCAGACGACAAAGAATTGGCCTATTCAATCTTGTCCTATTTGAGTCGTAATCTAGAACAAAGACATGCCTTCATAAAAAAGAATCTGGAAGATATTGAATCGCTTTTGAGTAAACAGCTTAGATTCGATATCGACAACTTTAAACAGCTATCGGTCTATGACGGCCTGGAATATGCCATTCGCCAGTTTCAATTAGTGAAAAACTCAGATGCCTACATAACATCGCTTTTAGATACAGCCTTTGAGGTGGCACAAAAAGAGGGCCCGGGCACACATTCGTTTCTAGCTTATTGGGACAAAAAACAAACTCGCTTGGGCATAACAGCACCACAACACATTGAAGCCGTTAACATTATGTCTATTCATAAGGCTAAAGGTCTAGAATTCAATATTGTAATCTACCCGTATGCAAATAGTCATATCTATAAAGAAATCGATCCAAAAATATGGCTGCCAACTGATCCTGATTCCTTTAACGGATTCGATGAGCTACTGCTCAACAAGAAAAAAGAAGTAGTAGAGTACGGAGAACTAGCAGAGCAGCTATTCGATAATGAACAACACAAACTGGAACTTGATGCTTTTAACATCTTATATGTGGCATTGACGCGTGCAGTAAAAGCACTTTATGTAATTACCGAGTTCGATGTTACAAAAAATGGGGAACACAAAACAGATTACTACTCGGGCCTTTTTATACATTATATAAAGAGTACGGGCAAATGGCAAGAGAACCGGTTTACGTATACTTTTGGAGATTTACAAAACTTTGATGGAAATAAAGTGGAAAGCCAACATGAGGCTATTCCTTATCAATATTCCTATAAAGATGGTCCAAACTTCAAGATATTGGCAAAATCGGCAATGCTATGGGATTCAGAAATACAAAATGCACGTATCAAGGGAAATCTGGTACACGCCATCTTGGGCATGGTAAAAAGTCATGAAGATGTTGATAGAGCTATTGCGGTTTTAAATCAAAAAGGAGATATTGCACACGAAGAAATTAGCTACCTCAAAAAAAAATTAGGCCAAATTTTGTCGCACCCCAAATTGTCGCAATACTATAAGTTAGGGCTCAACGTGTTCAACGAACAAGGTATACTTACCGAACAAGGGAATATAATGCGGCCCGACAGAATTGTTTTGGAAGGAAAAAAAGCCACCATAATCGATTACAAGACTGGTAAAAAGAATGTAGAATATCATAAGCAACTCTATTCATATAGTGATACACTTAAAGAAATGGGGTATGAAATTGAAAATAAAATCATAGTTTACATTGATGAAACCATAATACCAGAATTCATTTAGAACAAAAACAATATGTACGGAAAAATAAAAGAACATCTTCAACAAGAACTTGCCGATATTAAGAACGAAGGCCTTTACAAAACGGAAAGGGTCATTACATCGCCCCAAGACGCGGTGATAAAGATTTCAACAGGTGAAGAAGTAATCAACTTCTGCGCCAACAATTATTTAGGGCTTTCGTCGCATTCGGAAGTAATTCAGGCAGCTAAAGATACTATGGACACGCATGGTTTCGGTATGTCATCCGTTAGGTTTATCTGTGGTACACAAGACATCCACAAAAAACTAGAACAAAAAATAGCAGAATTTTATGGGACCGAAGACACCATTCTCTATGCTGCCGCATTCGATGCCAATGGTGGCGTTTTCGAACCTTTGTTTTCCGCTGAAGATGCAATCATCTCAGATGCATTGAACCATGCCTCCATTATTGATGGGGTACGCTTGTGCAAAGCAAAAAGATATCGATACGCTAATAGTGATATGGCCGATCTAGAAAAACAACTCGTGCAGGCGAAAGCCGACAATGCCCGATTTAAAATAATTGTAACCGATGGGGTGTTTTCTATGGATGGCCTTGTTGCCCCTTTAGACAAAATTTGTAATCTGGCCGATAAATACGATGCCTTGGTGATGATCGATGAATGCCATTCGGCAGGGTTCATTGGCGCGACAGGTCGTGGTACTTTGGAAGAAAAAAATGTAATGGGGCGTATCGATATTATTACTGGAACATTAGGGAAGGCTCTTGGCGGTGCAATGGGAGGGTATACCACCGGTAAAAAAGAAATTATTGAGCTACTTAGACAACGATCTAGACCTTATCTTTTTTCCAACTCATTGGCACCGGCCATTGTTGGAGCTTCAATTAAGGTATTTGAAATGCTTGAAAACGATACTACGCTACGCGATAAACTTCAGCAAAATACAGAATATTTTAAAAAAGGAATGAAAAAAGCAGGTTTCGACATCATCGATGGAGATTCGGCCATAGTCCCCGTTATGCTATATGATGCCAAACTATCACAAACTATGGCAAACAAACTATTGGAAAAAGGAATTTATGTCATCGGATTCTTTTACCCAGTTGTCCCTAAAAATAAAGCACGAATACGTGTTCAACTGTCGGCAGCGCATAAAATCGAACATTTAGATAAGGCAATTCTCGCATTCATTGAAGTAGGAAAAGAACTAAAAATCGTCTAAGTGTATTATTTAATCTACCAACTGTGTTAAAAAAAACAAGAAATTGTTTTTGTTAATAATTTTTAAGAAGTTACATTTGCAGCTAATAAACACTTAAACTTAAATATTAAAAAATGAAACATCTTAGCAAATTATTGGTTGTTGCCCTAATTTTTGTAGGTTTTAACAGCATACAAGCGCAAGACGAGAATAACCCCTGGCAAGTTAGTTTCGGAGCAAATGCCATAGACGTGTATCCAACTGGGGATATGAGTTCTTTTGGAAATGAATTCTTTAATGCAAATGATCACTGGAACATGCTACCTTCTATTTCATATGTTGGTGTATCTAAAGCCGTAGGCAGTGGTTTTTCTGTCGGCGCAAGAGGTTCATTGAACAAAATAAGCAAATGGGGAGATATGACTACTGACGATCTTTCTCACTATGCTATAGATGGAACGATCAAATACAACTTCACTAAAGAAACTACAGTTCAGCCCTTCATCGAAGTTGGTGGAGGTTACACTTGGTTCGATGAAATTGGTGCTGGTACCGTAAATGCTGGTCTTGGTCTTAACTTCTGGTTTACCGAAAACGTAGGCCTTACGTTACAAACTTCTTATAAGCATGCTTTCGAAGATTATAATATCTCTTCAGGTCTTACTTATCCTAAGCACTGGCAGCATATGGCCGGTATCGCAGTGAAATTCGGCGGAACTGATACTGACGGTGACGGAATCTACGACAAAGACGATGCTTGTCCAGAAGTTGCTGGTCTTGAAGCTTTCAACGGATGTCCAGATGCTGACGGCGATGGTATCGAAGATAGCAAAGATAGCTGCCCTAACGAAGCCGGTTCAAAAGAAATGAACGGTTGCCCAGATGCTGATGGCGACGGTGTTGCCGATAAAGATGATGCTTGTCCTAACGAAGCTGGTGTTGCTGCTTTAGGTGGTTGCCCAGATGCTGATGGCGACGGTGTTGCCGATAAAGACGATGAGTGTCCTAATGAAGCAGGTCCAGCAGAAAACAAAGGTTGCCCATGGGCTGATGCTGACGGTGATGGTGTATTGGACAAAGATGATA
>JBATIN010000507.1:0-3739 GCA_049667765.1 Flavobacteriaceae bacterium | reverse complement strand
AAGCTGTCGACCACCGAGCAGGCATCGGAAGACGAAAAAATGTTTCCCGTTGAAAATCTGGCCGCCGCTTTCGCCGAACATACCTTTATTCTTGAGAATACAGAACGCTTATTGAATTCATGCAGTATTCATTTCGATTTTTCCGAAGGGCGAAAACCGCAGAACTTGAAGACCTATAAAGCCACCAAAGAAGAAGATGAAGAAATGTTGGAACAACTCTGTCAAAAAGGGCTTCCCCGCAGATACCCTGTAGTAAACCAAGCCGTAAAGGCGCGCTTGGAAAAAGAATTGGGACTTATCAAAAAAATGGGCTTTGTCTCTTATTTTCTCATCAATTGGGATATTGTCTCCTACGCACGTAGCCAAAACTTTTTTTATGTGGGTCGCGGCAGCGGTGCCAATAGCATTGTTGCCTATCTGCTTTATATTACCGATGTGGATCCTATGGAACTCGATCTCTATTTCGAGCGCTTCATGAACCTCTACCGAGCGAACCCACCCGATTTCGATATCGATTTTTCGCATCGCGATCGGCCCGCGATGACCGAATATATTTTCAGGCGGTTTAAAAATGTGGCTTTATTGGGCACCTATGTCACGTTTCATTGGAAAGGAATGGTGCGCGAACTGGGTAAGGTTTTTGGCCTGCCCAAAGATGAGATCGATGCCCTTTCGGCCAGTAATTTTCAAGCCACAAGATTAGATGCCGTTTCTGCTCTGGTAGTTAAATACACCAAGCTGCTCGAAGGCATGCCCAATTACCTGAGCATACATGCCGGCGGCATTTTAATCAGCGAAAAATCGCTGCATTGGTTCTCCGCAACGCACTTACCGCCCAAAGGTTTTCCGACTACCCAGTTTGATATGGTCATTGCCGAAGATGTGGGGCTTTATAAATTTGACATCCTCGGGCAACGCGGACTCTCGAAAATAAAAGAGACGCTTGATATTATCGCCTACAATCAACCTGATAAAAAAGGCACTTTTGATATTCATGATATGGTCGCTTTAAAGACCGATCTGTCGGTTAACGCTTTGATAAAGAGTGCGCAATGTATGGGCTGTTTTTATGTAGAATCGCCCGCCATGCGTATGTTATTGAAGAAATTAGAGGTCGATACGTATCTGGGTTTGGTCGCTGCAAGTTCTATTATTCGCCCTGGCGTCGCCAAAAGTGGGATGATGCGTGAGTATATTTTACGGCATCGAAACAAGGGTAGGGCCCAAGAAAAAGCGCACCCCGTAATGCTCGATATTATGCCCGAAACTTATGGGGTAATGGTCTATCAGGAAGATGTCATTAAAGTCGCCCACCATTTTGCCGATCTTACTTTGGGCGAGGCCGATGTATTGCGACGGGGAATGAGCGGCAAGTTCCGGTCGCGGGAAGAATTCCAAAAAGTACAAGAGAAGTTTATTGACAATTGCCGAAAAAAGGGATACGAAGAAAAACTAATTACCGAAATCTGGGAGCAGACCGCCAGCTTCGCGGGCTACGCTTTTGCCAAGGGACATTCTGCTTCGTATGCCGTAGAGAGTTATCAGACCCTGTTTCTGCGTGCCTATTACCCCTTGGAATATATGGTGGCCGTGCTCAATAATGGCGGGGGATTTTATCGGGCCGAATTTTATGTACATGAGGCCCGTATGATGGGGGCCAAGGTGCACCCGCCCTGTATCAACCGAAGCAACACTATAAATGTTATTTATGGGAAGGATATTTTTTTGGGTTTCGGGTACCTAAGGGAATTGGAAAATCGCGTTGCCGAACGCATTTTAAAGGAACGGACCGTGAACGGGCGTTTTCTTTCTTTGGAAGATTTTCTAGATCGCGTGCTCATATCCATAGAACAGGCCAGTATTCTGATCCGTATCGATGCTTTTCGCTTTACCCGGACCAATAAGCACGAATTGTTATGGAAAGCCCATCTTTTTTTAAATAAGAACGTAAAAATAGAACACCCGAAGCTTTTCAAACCTAGACACCAAGATTTTGCTATCCCGAAGTTGCATACGACAGATTTGGAGATGGCCTTTACCCAACTGGAACTTTTAGGCTTTTGTTTGTGTAGTCCTTTCGAGCTATTGGCAGAGCTGCCAAAAAACACTACGGGAAGCAAAGATCTGGAGCGTTACTTGAATCGGCATATTGATATTTACGGGTACCTGGTTACGGTAAAGCCTACCCGCACCCATAACGGCAAACGCATGTATTTTGCGACTTTGGTCGACCAGCAGGGCGAGGTGTTCGATACCGTGCTTTTTCCTCCGGTAGCGGCGCAATACTTTTTTCGGGGAAAGGGCATTTACCGTTTTTATGGCAAGGTGGTCAGCGAGTTCGGGTTTTTGAGTATCGAGGTCGTTAAAATGCTGAAGCAAGATTATGTGCCCGACCCGAGATATGCCGATATGAAGACGAGTGTTAAAGTTTTTCAGCAAAAGGAAAAAATTGCTTACAAAATCGAAGAGAAAAAATTATAACTCCTTCAGCTGAATATCCCGATATTCTACCATCATAGGTGGCCCCACATGTACCTGCATGCCCAATTTGCCAAATGATTTTCGATTAATAGAATCATTATCGATAATCTCGCTCATAAGAATTCCATTGACAAAATGCTGCATATGATTATCTTTTACGATGAGATGGATCTGGTTCCAATCGCCTTTTTTGATGTTCGTTTTTAGGGAATCAATATTGCCAAGAGACGCCAAGATCTTGCGACTTTGCCAAGCGTTTTGCTGCACATTGGCCCGTAAAGAACCGGGTTCATCTGCTTTTGCTTGCGATGCGATTTCGGCTTTTTCGCCACGGTAGGCCAAAGTGGCGCGCTTGCGCTCTTCGTAATTCTGTCCCGTATAATTGTTCATGCCATCGATATCGGCCTGATACCCTCGCAAAGCGAACGGAATGGTATCTAATTGATCGCTACGGTAGTTGATGCCACTATTGCCTTTTTCGGAAATACGGAACTCGGCCTTCAGCTCAAAGTCGGCAGGTTCACCTTTATCATAAATAATAAAAGTATTGGTTTTTAAAAGGGTCTCGGCAGTAATTTCCCCGATTAATACTCCATTTTCGGCGCGCCAGTAGGTAGTATCACCTTCCCAGTTTTCAAGGGAGCTGCCGTCAAAAATCGATACAAAACCATCGTTCTCGGCTAGTTCATGCTCAGGGGTTTCCGTAGCGGTTTGCTCCGGTTTCTCCTTGCACGATTGAACGGTCAGCACTAAAAAAGATCCTGCCAAAAGGCCATATAGTTTATGTTTCATCATATCTTTTATTTAGAATTACCCAGATTGTAATATATGTATAGGCCATCTTTGCCGGCGACAACGAGATCCAATAGGCCCGAAGCATTCAGGTCGGCAACCACAAAATGGATTCCGGTTCCTTTTCCTTCCCCAAACACTCCGTAATCGATGATTTGTTTTATAAAATTTTGCCCATCGAATTTGTAATAATAGAGGCCGTAAGGATCAGTACTGCCAGGGTCTTTGCCATTGTGCGCCCGGTATCTTTTTCCTGTTATCAGTTCGTTTTTACCGTCGCCATCCAAATCGTCCCACTCCAAGGTGTGAAATTGTGAGTTATAGGGGTCGATTTCATGTTTTACCCAAGTGATAGTGCCTTTTTTAATTTGCTTTTGTTCGTACCAATGTAACCCATAATCATGGGCCTGCCCAACAATTAGGTCGTTAAGGCCATCTTCATTGACATCGACCGTTAAAATAGGAA
>JBATIN010000506.1:0-2228 GCA_049667765.1 Flavobacteriaceae bacterium | reverse complement strand
TCTGAAAACAGGGTAACTTTCCGAAATCCAGCAGATGTGCAGATTGGTTCAAGTATTTGTAATCCAGCAGCCTGTTTTAATGGGGCAGGAAATAATTCATATAATAATTTAGGCAGCCCACAAACTTATACCGGCGTTCCTTATGGTACTGGATATGATATCTTTCTTCAAGACACCTACGGTGATGGTTGGAATGGAACATCGTATGTAAGGGTTTACCAAGACGGTGTGCTAATTGTGGACTCTGATTTGACAAGTGGTTCTTCAAGAACAGTAACTTTTGATATTATTGCCCCCGTGCCAAGTATTTCAATAAATGATGTTACTGTGGCCGAAGAGGCAGGAAGTGCTATTTTCACAGTTACCCTAAACCTCAGTAAACCTGGAGGCTTCAATGTCAATTATGCGACGTCTGATGGAATCGCTATGGCAGGCAGTGATTACACTACGACAACCGGTACTTTAAGTTTTGCGGGCACGGCTGGGGAAACAAGGACAATTACCGTACCAATTATTAATAATTCCTATGGCGAAAATTCAGAGGATTATAGCGTAAACCTATCGGGCGGTACAAATGGCATAGTCATTTCAAAACCCACAGGTATAGGTACGATTACCGATACAGATCCTGCCGTCCCCAATAATGTGCCCCTTACCCTTTTTGAAGAATTTAGTGGCTATTTCGATTATACAACCTCTGGTGGATCGTTACGGACCCAGCCTAATGGTACCGATCCTTGCGCCATTACGGCGTTATCTTCGAATACCCTACAGCGTCCTATTCCAGCGGGTGCGACAATCCGAAAAGCCTATTTAAAATGGGCCCATTCGAGTCAGAATATAGATGATCAAGTAACCTTCGAAGGACAAAATGTTACCGCCAGTGTAATATATGGATCGTCAATATCAGGGGGTCGTCAATTTTATGGTTATATGGCCGATGTGACTAGCCTTGTTCAGGCTATTCCTAACCCTTCGACCAATGTCTTCGATTTTACTGGACTCATCATAGATACCTCAAGTACCTATTGTTCTTCCCATACGGTTTTAGGGGGATGGTCACTAATGGTTTTCTATGAATTAGCAACCTTACCGGCGGTAACGATTAATTTGTATGATGGTTTTAGTGGTGAAAGCAATTCCTCTTCGTCTTATACCTTAGGTGGCTTTTTTGCAATTGGGGCTAGTGGGGCAAAGACCACAGTTTTATCCTGGGAAGGAGACCAGAACTTGAGCAATAATGAATTATTGTCAGTAACTTCAGGTTTGGGAACCTTCACTTTGGCAGGAGATGGCGATAATAACGGAATAACGGTTAACAACCCCTTCAACTCCACAATCTTTAATAATACGGTAACCCCCACGATCAACCAGACGACCTCTTATGGGTTGGATTTGGACACCTATAATATTTCACCTTATATAACTCCTGGGGAAACTACCGTGACCACAACCGTGCAATCAGGCCAGGATTTTGTCATGGTAAATTCGGTTTTATTAAAAGTGCCTTCGAATTTGATCACAGGCACTGTTTTCGAAGATATTAATTATGGCGGAGGAGCTGGTAGAAACTTGGCCGCATCTAGTGGCGTTGGTACGGCAGCGGCAACTGTAGAGCTTTATAATGCAGTGAATACTTTGGTAAAAACCGCTACGACGAAGCCAAACGGTAGCTATTCTCTAGGTGGTATGGCCAATGGCAATTATCGGGTACGGGTTGTAAATGGTACAGTAAAATCGAATAGGACCGGAGGAGCAGCTTGCGCCGCATGTTTGCCGGTACAAACTTACCGGAGAAATTACACCACCGTGGGAGGCTTTACCAATGTTACGAATAGGGTAGGGGGTGCTTTCCCGGCAGGGACAGATCCTGGATCGGGTACTTTGACCAATGCACAGTCCGTATCGACAGTCACTATAACAAGTGAAGGCGTTATTGGTTTAGACTTCGGGTTCAATTTCAATACCATAGTGAATGCAAAAGAAAATGGGCAAGGTTCTTTGGAACAGTTTATTGTGAACTCAAATAATTTAGGTGAAACTGGGCTGAATATAGTTTCGAATTCAATATTTGACCCGGCCGCCGGAGAAGATACATCGATATTCATGATTCCTCCTACGGGCGATGCTCAAGGTAGAACGCCTGATACTAATTTTGCCAGTGGCTATTTTGATATTTCTATATCGAACGGTGCACAGTTAAGTGTTTTGACAAGTTCGAATACTAT
>JBATIN010000505.1:0-4458 GCA_049667765.1 Flavobacteriaceae bacterium | reverse complement strand
TGTCATTTTGAACAAGTACAAAGGCTTCTTCATCTTGACTTCTGCCTTTTTCCTTAATCACAAAGTTCTCCTTTCGTTGTTGCATAAAGGCAACGGCTGTTTTCACTTTTTCATTGTATAGGGTAATGGGTTCATCACCGCTACAAACACCATCACAATTGGGTAGTCGATAGTGGGAACAGGTTGCTACATTTTCTTGTAAATGACAGTATTTAGGGCAAAGGGAATGTTGTTTACAGATTTCCTCTAAATAGAGCCGGCAATCATTGGCATTGGTAAATGTAATCAGCGCATTTGGAGCCAATTTTAATTTGTTAAAGGCCAGATGCACAATACCATTTCGGTCTTCATAACTGAATATGCCGAATTGGATAAGGGTGCGTTTTTGTGCACGATTATAGGTGGGATAATGCTGTTTTATTGCACTTGATTCCATAAGAAGGGCGACGAGCTCGCTGCCCGATAGTTCAAAATCGATATCGGCGGTTTCTTGGCACATACGCACTTCTTTTGTTGCCTTATCGTAAAAATGGCCCAATACTCGTTTTTTTATGTTTATGGCCTTTCCTACGTAAATAATGTTTCCTTTCGAATTCTTAAAATAATAGACTCCCGGTTTTTCGGGTAAACCTTCATACACATTTCGAGATAATGATGGTGGTAAAGTCGCCTCTTGTGAGCGCGAGTTTAAAAAACTTTTAAATACTCCTTCAGCGCCATCACTGCCAAGTAGTCTTTCAAAAAGCAAAACCGTAGCATGTGCATCGCCTCTGGCACGGTGACGGTCGGTTAACGGTATGCCCAAGGCCGAACAGAGCTTGCCTAAACTGTACGAGTTGTAGCCGGGTATCAATTTACGCGACAAGCGAACCGTACATAGTTTTTTTCGAACAAAGTCGAGTCCAAGTGCTTTTAATTCGTTCTTTATTACATTGTAATCAAAATTGACACTGTGTGCTACAAAAATCGTGTCCCTGGTTATTTCAAGAATTTTATCCGATATCTCGCTTAAGACCGGGGCATTTCGCACCAAGGCATTATCAATGCCGGTCAGGCCGGTAATAAAATAGGGAATTTCACATTCAGGGTTCACCAATGAGGTAAACTCGTCAATGATTTTTTGGCCATCGAATTTAAAGATGCTGATTTCGGTAATCTTGTTGCCTTTTATGCCATTTCCGGTAGTTTCTATGTCAACGATACAATACAAGGTTGCTCTTTTTAATTTTTACGCTCTAAAGGTAGGATAAAATATACTCGGAAGGTTTTATCACGTTCCCGAACATAAAAAAATGGCTATTTATTTTTACATTAAATAGCCATTTAATTAACTAAAACTAACTCAAACAATTAGATTCGCCATTTAGAGAAAACGGCTACTTTAAATATACAAAGAATCATGGTTATTTTCCAAATAGTTCGTTGAAAAATAACACGTTAGTTAACAAAATAACATTTCTGAGATACCTTGACCTTATTTATTAAAAAACACTTGGACTTTTGCGATAAGGATTTGAACAAGTATCTGGTTTTGATTGTGTAAATTTAACATGCTTACTATTTATGAATTCTGTTAGTATGGGTGTAAATAAAGTATTCTTGTCAGCCTTTATCGGGATATGTTTTATGTTCTCATGCAAAGAGCAGGAGAAGCCAATTGAATCGGCACCGCAACCACCTAACATAATCTATATTCTTGCCGATGATTTAGGCTATGGCGATATTGCAACCTTTAATACGAACGGAAAGATCGCCACCCCTAATATTGATCGTTTGGCGGCCGATGGCATGAAATTTACCGATGCACATACATCTTCCGCCGTGTGCACACCTACTCGCTACAGTATTATGACGGGGCGGTACAATTGGAGAAGTAGCTTAAAAGAAGGGGTTTTGACCGGGGTTTCAAAAGCCCTCATTCCTAAAACACGTACTACAGTGGCCTCCCTGCTAAAAAAAGCAGGCTACCATACCGCCGTTGTGGGAAAATGGCATCTGGGTTGGGACTGGGCCCTAAAAGAGGGGGATAGTGTAGCCGGTACCGGATGGAACCCTGGCGATTATAAAAACATTGATTTTTCAAGACCGATAACCAACGGGCCTAAAGATTTGGGCTTTGACTTTTCTTATGGGCATTCGGGGTCGTTGGATATGGCGCCTTATGTATATGTTGAAAATGGTATGCCTACAATGGTGCCCGACACAGTAACGGTAGATACCGGTAAATATACTTGGTGGCGCGAGGGGCCTACCTCGGCCGATTTTATACACGAGGAGGTCACCCCTAATTTTTTTGAAAAGTCTTTTGCCTATATCGAACAAAAAGCGAATGCCGACGCGCCATTCTTTTTATATCTGGCCTTGCCCTCACCTCATACACCAATACTTCCTACAGAATCATGGTTGGGTAAAAGCGGCTTAAATCCTTATGCTGATTTTGTCATGCAAATTGATGATTTTATCGGCCAACTTGGTAAAATATTGGCCGCTAAAGGCATAACTGAAAATACCCTAGTAATTTTCACAAGCGATAACGGATGTTCACCACAGGCCGATTTTGAGATTCTCGGTGAAAAAGGTCATGACCCTAGCGCAATTTATAGAGGCCATAAAGCCGATATTTATGAAGGAGGCCATAGGGTGCCTTTTATTGTAAAGTGGCCTGCTAAGGTAAAAGCGGGCACTATAAACGATGCCACCATCTGCACTACGGATTTTATGGCAACCTGTGCAGCCCTGACCGGAATCGATCTTTCTGAAAACGAAGGCGAAGACAGCTTTTCCATATTGCCAATGCTAATCGGTGAAAATTCAAAAGATGGGTTTCGAGAGGCCACGGTTCACCATTCTATAAACGGCAGTTTCGCCATCAGAAAAGACCAGTGGAAACTTATTTTTTGTCCTGATTCCGGTGGATGGAGCGATCCAAAACCCAATGCAAAGAATATTGCACTGCCCAAATATCAATTGTTTAATTTAGAGGATGACCCTACCGAGCAAAATAATCTTTATGGTCAGCATCCCGAATTGACGGATGAATTGGAAAAATTGATGGTTTCCTATATTGAAAATGGAAGAAGTACTCCCGGGCCAAAAATGAAGAACGACCCAATGGCGAACGGTAAAATTTGGAAACAACTATCCGTGTTCCAAAAATAAAGGTTTAAGAAAAGGATTGAAATTTTAAGGGGATAAAATGAACAAAATATCTTTTTTTTTAGGCATTGTCTTATACACACTGCTAACCGCATGTGAATCGGATGAAATTACGTCACCACCGCCAAATATTGTTCTTTTTTTGGTCGATGATATGGGATGGCAAGATACTTCGGTACCTTTCTGGACGGCCAGGACACCTTTCAACGAAATCTACAACACGCCTAACATGGAGCGTTTGGCAAAAGAAGGCATGAAATTTACACAGGCCTATGCAACGCCGGTCTGCTCACCCACTCGGGTAAGCTTAATGACAGGTATGAACGCGGCCCGACATCGAGTAACGAATTGGACCTTAAAAAAGAATGCGATCCAACCTATGGAAGTGGATCACCCGCAACTTGAGTTTCCGAATTGGAACGTCAATGGTATGAGTCCGGTTGCTGGCGATTCCCTGGCGGTACATGCCATGCCTTTGCCTCAGGCACTTCATGATGCGGGTTATTTTACGATCCATTCGGGGAAGGCCCATTTAGGCGCTATCGGCACTCCTGGTGAAAATCCGTTAAATCTTGGATTCGATATTAACATTGCTGGCCACGCTGCGGGTGCACCTGAAAGTTATTTAGGAAAAGAAAATTTCGGAAATGGTAAAATAGGAAAAGAAGTCTGGGCCGTACCAGGCCTTGAAAAATACCATGGCAAAGCTGTTTTCTTGACCGAGGCCATTACCCAAGAAGCCTTAAAAGCCGTCGATTCGGCTGTGGCGGCACAGCAACCTTTCTTTTTGTATATGGCACATTATGCGGTACATACCCCGATTATGGGCGACGATCGCTTTGTTCAAAAGTATTATGAAAAAGGGCTTGACTCCACCGAAGCCAAATATGCTTCTATGATCGAAGGTATGGACAAAAGCTTGGGCGATATTATGGATTATTTGAAGGCGAAGAATCTAGATGAGAATACCATACTTCTTTTTATGTCGGATAATGGAGGGCTAAGCGCCCATGCCAGGGGTGGCGAGCCTAATTCCCATAATAAGCCTTTAGCCAGTGGCAAGGGTTCCATGTACGAAGGTGGAATACGTGAGCCGATGTTGGTAAAATGGCCAGGGATAACGGTAGCGCAAGCCGTATCCGATTATCAGGTCATCATTGAGGATTTTTACCCGACCATATTGGAAATGGCTGGAATTGACAGTCTTAAAACAGTCCAGAAGATAGATGGAGAAAGTTTTGTTTCAGTATTGAAAGCAGAACAGGAAGTTTCAGGTGTACGGCCTTTAATATGGCATTACCC
>JBATIN010000504.1:0-10137 GCA_049667765.1 Flavobacteriaceae bacterium | reverse complement strand
ATATAATAGGTAGAACTATCAACTAATATCGGCTCCCATCATGTTTCCCTTTTTCCCACCCTGTTTTGCCTAGATATTGAATACCACTCTCCACTGCACCTTCTTCAATGGAAGTGCCCATAGAGTCGTTCCAGCGGTTCAGATAACCGAATAAAGAGATCACACCTAACATTTCTACGATTTCGCCTTCGTCCCAGTATTGGTAAAGCCGTTCTTTGATTTCGGCATTAATGCCGTTCGGCACTTGTGAGGCTTGCAATGAAAAGTCTAGTGCAGCGCGTTCGGCTTCCGAAAAAGCGGGATGGGTGCGGTACTCCCAAATATTGTCCAGTTGTTCTTGCTCGGCCCCATAACGTTCCGCAGCGCGAATGGCGTGTGCTTGGCAGTAACGACATCCGGTGGCGTTACTACTGACCCAGGCGATCATTCGTTTAAGAGCAGAAGTAACCCGACCTTCATTCGCCATCACCGCTTTGTTGAGGTTGATAAAAGCTTTTGAGATTGCGGGTCGGTGCTGCATGGTCAACACTGAATTTGGACAGAAACCCAAGGTCTCATTGAAAAATTTGGCAAGTTCGGCCGTTTCAGGACTATGGCTGGGATCTAGTGGATTTACTAAAGGCATTTGTTTAAAAAGTTTGAAGTTAGAGGTACGAGGTACGAAATGACTGATTGGATTATTGTATTTTTGATACTCCACAAGAAACAAAAAATAATGAGCACTACAAATCATATCACGACCAAATGGTTGGGCAATATGGCCTTTGAAAGCACGAACCCTTCAGGACAAACCTTTAAAATCGATCTCGCCATAGAAGATGGCGGCGATAGCAGCGGTTTACGCCCTAAAGCTTTAATGCTTTCCAGTCTTGCAGGATGTTCCGGCTTAGATGTGGCCTCACTGATAAAAAAAATGAAGTTGGAAGTTGAAGCCTTTACCATTGAGACCATTGCCAACTTAACAGATGAGCACCCAAAATATTATGACAAGGTTACTATTGAATATCACTTTCACGGTAAGAATCTTGACAAAAAGAAATTACAAAGAGCAGTTGATCTATCTGTAGAGAAGTATTGTGGGGTTATGGAGATGTTCAGGAGGTTTGCGGAGTTGGAGATCAAGACGGTGTTTCATAATAACTAAAAATTTAAAAACTCCTCCCTTCAGATGAAGGTAGGTGTTCGTTTAGGCGAACGGAGGGTTTGACCCGCAAGTAGCTCACGTACAGATTGCGTATTAAAAAGTATTTTAGGTAAATGACTTACTGCCAAAAAAAGCTTTAAAACCAACTGTTACTTGAGCTACTTGCGGGTCAAACTCCCCTTTCTTCCGCAAGCGGAATTCATTCCCCACTTTTTCTAAAGAGGGGAGCCCAAAATTAATTTTGTATTTTAAACCCATGCGCTGGACGATTAAACCAAAACCAGAACAACATCAAATCAACGAGCTTTCGGAGGCTTTAAATGTTGACGGTTTAGTGGCGCAATTACTTTTACAACGGGGAGTAAAAACCTACAAGGAAGCCAAAAAATTCTTTCGCCCAGAACTAACCGATTTGCACGATCCATTCTTGATGAAAGATATGGATGTGGCTGTTGAACGAATTGAAGCTGCCATCGCAAAAGAAGAAAATATCTTGGTTTTTGGAGATTATGATGTAGATGGCACTACTTCCGTTGCATTGGTTTCCTCCTATTTATTGAAGGAATACCCGAATGTGGCCACCTATATTCCGGATAGATATGCGGAGGGGTATGGCGTTTCTTATCAAGGCATAGACTTTGCCGAGGACAATGGTTTTTCATTGATCATCGCGCTAGATTGTGGGATAAAGGCCATCGAAAAGGTTGCCTATGCTAAAGAAAAAGGCATCGATTTTATTATATGTGATCACCATAGGCCAGGAGAAAATTTGCCAGAAGCTGTGGCGGTACTTGACCCGAAACGAAGCGATTGTAATTACCCGTATGATGAACTCTGCGGTTGCGGGGTCGGATTTAAATTAATTCAAGCCTTGGGCTTGCGAAAAGGGGAAACCATTGAAGATCTGATTCCGTATTTGGATTTGGTAGCTACTGCCATCGGGGCCGATATTGTTCCGATTACAGGCGAAAACCGTATACTGGCTTACTTCGGACTGCAAGTGATCAATACCGATCCAAGAATTGGCTTTAAGGCGATAATCAATCAGATTAAAAAAACAGAACTTACGATTACCGATGTGGTGTTCATCATTGCCCCCAGAATTAATGCCGCCGGAAGAATGGAACATGGCCAACACGCCGTAAACCTACTAACGGAAACCGATATGGTACAAGCAACGAAATTCGCGGCCGGAATCGAGAAATACAATATCGATAGGCGCACTCTTGATCAGGAAATCACACAGGAAGCACTAACGCAAATACAGGAAAATAAAGAGGAGGAAGGCTTTACTTCTGTAGTTTATAAAGACAGTTGGCATAAGGGTGTAATTGGTATTGTAGCATCCCGCTTAACGGAAACGTATTACCGCCCGACGCTTGTTTTCACTAAAAGCGGTGATAAATTGGCCGCTTCGGCACGTTCGGTAAAAGGCTTTGATGTGTATAATGCGCTAGAAGGGTGCGCCGATTGTATCGAACAGTTCGGCGGGCATAAATACGCAGCGGGACTTACGCTCTTAGAGGAACAATATGTAGCTTTTAAGGCCAAATTTGAACAAGTAGTCTCCGAGACGATCGACCCCAATTTATTGACGCCCGAAATTACGGTGGATGCAACGATAGAGATAAAAGACATTACCCCTAAATTAATGAGAATATTAAAACAATTCGCGCCTTTTGGCCCGGGGAATATGTCACCCGTTTTTATGGCGGAAAACCTGCAAGATTCGGGTTATGCCAAGGGTGTTGGGCAAGATGGGGCGCATCTGAAATTAGCAGTTACCCAAAACGGGTATGGGCCAATAGGTGGCATTGGTTTTAATCTTGGGGAGAAGCTACCTAAAGTAAGCGGAAGAAAACCTTTTGATGCTGTTTTTTCCATTGATGAAAATGAATGGCAGGGCAATGTGAGTTTACAATTAAAACTACGAGATCTGAAATGAAAATAGAACATCTTGCCATCTGGGTAGCTGATCTAGAGGTCATGCGAAGTTTTTATGAAAAATATTTTGGAGCATCAGCAGGGGCGAAATACCATAACCCCAAAAAACAATTTATATCCTATTTTTTAAGTTTTACCGATGGTCCGCGATTAGAACTTATGCATAATCCTGAGATAGCACTAACGGTAAAAGATGTCAAGCAGCGTTTAGGCATTGTTCATTTTGCAATAGCAGTAGGTAGTAAAGAAAAAGTGGATGAGCTTACGAATACCCTTCAATTGGCAAATTTCACAATCGAAGGAAAACCTAGAACAACAGGTGACGGCTATTATGAAAGTGTTGTTTTAGATCCTGAAGGCAATCGAATAGAAATTACGGTCTAATCCATGAGCAAGCTAGATCCCTACGCCGCCCTTCGTTATAAGGAATTCAAGATTTTTTTAGGCGTTCGCTTTGCCATGGTCTTTGCCTGGTCAATGCAATTCATTGTTATTGAATGGCAAGTCTATAGCTTGACCAAAGACCCATTATCTCTCGGAATTATTGGGCTAATGGAGATTATTCCGGCAGTTTCCACCGCTTTGTTCGCCGGACATTTTGTAGACCAAAAAGAGAAAAGAAACCTGCTTATCAAGTGTATTCTCGGCTTTTCCGTTGTTAGCTTTGGGCTGTTTATTTTGAGCCTGCCTTCTGTGATACAGGAATCATCTTCCAAGTCCATTCTTTATGGAATTTATTTTCTTGTTTTCATTGGCGGCATAGTCAGGGCATTTCTCGGACCTACCATATTTTCGTTGATCGCTTTGATCGTGCCAAAAAAAATCTACCCGAATGCCGCGACATGGAGTAGTACAACTTGGCAAATGGCATCGGTATTAGGGCCAGCCTTAGCTGGGTTTTCCATCAGTTGGATCGGAGTGCATTGGTCAATGTGCCTAATTTTCGGTTTCTCGATTATCGCCTTGTTAGGCTTGACCCAGATTCCCCGTAAACCTATTTTAAACCCTAAACTAGGGGAACCTATTTTTCAGAGTTTAAAGGAAGGCCTTCGGTTTGTGTTTGGCACCAGGGCTATTTTTGGTGCTTTGACCCTTGATATGATCGCTGTACTTTTTGGTGGGGCCGTCGCCCTGTTACCGATTTACGCACAAGATATTTTACATGTGGGGGCTGAAGGCTTTGGAGTGCTTCGGGCCGCCCCTGCAGTAGGTGCGGCGCTTATGATGCTGGCTTCTACCCGATTTCCATTTCATAAAATGGCAGGCAAAAAGCTATTGTGGTCTGTTTTCGGTTTTGGAATTTGTATCATAGTTTTCGGCTTGTCCACTTCGTTTTGGCTATCGTTAGTAGCACTGTTCTTTAGCGGTGCTTTGGACGGAATATCAATGGTCATTCGCCAGACCATTTTGCAATTGAAGACTCCTGACCATATGCGCGGTCGGGTTGCATCGGTAAATTCTATGTTCGTAGGCTCGTCAAATGAACTTGGGGCGTTTGAAAGTGGTGCTACAGCTAAATTAATGGGTACGGTAACCGCAGTTGTTTTTGGCGGATGTATGACTTTGTTCACCGTTGGTATAACCGCGTTTGTGTCGCCGACCTTTAGAAAGCTAGACCTACAAAAGGATGTTGAAGAGCACGAGGCGAATTGATGTTTTAGCCGTCAAATTTTTCAAGGTACAATTTTTGCCCATCAAAAACAGCATAGGTATAGTAATTGATCCAATCGCCAAGGTTGGTGTATCTTGACTTTCCATTTAAATCGATTTCTAAGGGTAGGTGTCTATGCCCGAAAATAAAATGGTCGTAGTGCTGTGTTTCAAGCTTTCGTCTGGCATATTGTACCAGCCATTCTTTATCCTCTCCTAAAAATTTGGCATCTTCATCTCCTGATATCAATTTGTTTTTTACCGAGAAGTATTGTGCCAAACGAACCCCCAAATCTGGGTGCAGCCATCTATAAAACCATTTTGAAACAGGGCTGGTAAAAACCTTTTTCATACGCTTGTATCCCTTGTCATTAGGCCCAAGTCCATCACCATGGCCAATGAAGAAAGAAACTCCGTTTATTTCGTACTGCTGTGGTTTATGAAAAACAGGAATGCCCAGTTCTTCCTCAAAATAGCCGTTCATCCAAAGGTCATGATTGCCAACAAAATAGTAGATAGGAATGCCCGAATCGGAGATTTCCGCTAGTTTACCTAAGGTACGGGTGAATCCTTTTGGGATGACCGTTTTGTATTCCATCCAAAAATCAAAGAGATCGCCCATGAGAAAAATCAATCCTGCATCGGTTTTGATTTCATCCAGCCAAGCCACGAACTTTTTTTCTCGTGGCCGACTTGCCTCCATAGTAGGTGCACCTAAGTGATTATCACTTGCAAAATATACTTTTTTGCCCGTAGGAATGGTTATATTTTTCATCTTGCTGTAAAGATATGAATATCCTTCATGAGTAAGAGTTCCCCCATTTGGGGGCTAGGGGCCTTTTAGTTATCACTAGCGAACCACTCAGCAAACGCGGTTTCGGTTTCACGTAATTTTAAGGAGTGTAGCATTATGGTACCGGGCAACCTGTTTTTTATTTTTTCAGCAAAATCGATAACCATATTTTCACTGGTAGGCTGGTAATCGGCCAAAATCACTTTATGCCCCCTGTCCATTAATTCTTTGGCAAGCTCTACATGTGGGGTATTTTTGTTAAATACGGTAGCATGGTCAAAAGGCTCTACTATTTCTTCTTTAACAATAGTCTTTAAATCGCCAAAATCAATGACCATCCCTAGTTTCACATGTGCCGGGTCGGTTATGGGTTTTCCGATTACCGTAACCGAGAGTTTATAGCTGTGGCCATGCACGTTTCTACATTTGCCGTCATAACCGTAAAGTGCGTGACCTGTTTCAAATGTAAACTGTTTGGTGATTCTTATTTTACCCATAGTATTGTATTGCTGGGCAAAGGTAGCAATTCTGCGATCGAGATTATCGCTTGAACTTTTTTCGCATACGCATTCTATTTATAAAGTAGATGGCTACCACTAATAAGGCTAGCATTGGAAAAATCAAATCTCCGTTCAAAAAATTAACTATTTTCATCAGAATAAATTATACTCGGTTTAAAAACGAAATTTAACCAAGGTTATTTTGTTTCAGGAATAAAAACAACATTATAAAATTAGTAAGAAAATTAATTTTTTAAAGGTTGGAGGAAACAAAGAATTCCATTATAATTTACTTACCATATAAAATGGATTCAGGGGTTAAAAACCCAAGAACTACATAAAGGTCAAGAATAATCAAGCAGATACCAATTTATAAAAGGATATCATTTTTTAAACTTTGCAAGGGCCAATTGGGTAGCTTCAGATAACGCTAATTCGCCTGAATCGGCAGCTCGCTCATATAAAAGTGTCTGCCAATGTTCGGTACCTTCCCATAAGACCTCTTTAAGTTTTTGTAAAGCATTCGGATTATAGGATGCTAATTTTTCGGCAAAAAATTCAAGTTCTTTGTCAAGTTCTGCCATTGAATCAAAGACCTTGGCGTAGAGCCCTTTTTCCTTAGCCCAATAGGCATTTTGCCATTCGGTAGGGGAAACGGATAACTCAGATAGTGCTGCCACACCAATTTTGCGCTCAACCGCCGGAGCGATTACCAAAGGGGCTATGCCAATTGTTAGTTCAGATAAACGTATAGATGCTTCGACGCTGGCAAAAACATAATCGCAAGCAGCGGCGATACCCACACCACCGCCAACGGCCTTTCCTTGAACCCGGCCAATAATCACTTTTTTACAGGTGCGCATGGTGTTTATCAAGTTGGCGAAACCACTGAAAAATACTTTTCCTTCATCTAAATTGGAAACTGCCATTAATTCATCAAAAGAAGCCCCTGCGCAAAAGGCCCTGTCACCCTCTGATTTTAGGATGATTAAGGATACTTCACCATTCTTAGAAAGCTTGTTTAACTCATTGCTCAACCTGTTCAATAGTTCGGCTACAAATGAATTGCTGGCTGGATGCCCAAATTCAACCGTGGCAATCCTATTTTGAATTTTGGTGTAAAGACTTCCGTTTTCCCTAGTAGTGCCCATTGGTTCTCTGTTTTGTTCAAAATTACACGTTTTGCAACAGTGGTCGAAACTTTCTACTGAATTTCCAGACCAATGCCGCACCCCTAATGAACATCCATACAGTGAAGGCTATCCAAATGCCATATAATCCCCAACCCATTATCTTTCCTAAAAACAAGGCAGGAACAAAGCCTAAAAAAGTTGCCGTCAGCAGCACATTTCTTAAATATTTCATTTCACCAAGCCCTTTGAACAATCCATCAAAAACAAAGGCTACGGTATTCAAAGGTAGGCTTAGAATAATTATAAAAAAGACGGCGTAAAAAGATTCAAGAACGTCTGCATCATTTGAAAACAAACCTCCAATCGGGCGATAAAAAACAAAACTGAACGCCCCTAAGATCAAACTTACGAGACCTCCATAAATAATAATTTTTTTAGCGAGTGCCCAAAGCCCGTTGTAGTCTTTGGCCCCTAAAAGTTTGCCTCCCATTATGTTCCCCGCAGCACCATATCCATCGATAAAAAAGGCGGCAAACAACCACAGATTTATTGCAATGGTATGGGCGCCAATATAGGTGTCGCCCAAGGCGGTTGCTTCCCGTACCGCCAAAATTAGGGCGATATTCAGCGCAAGGGCTCGAACAAACAGATTTAAACTCATGATAATCAATCGGCTTAGTTCGGGGTGAACAGGCAGCTGTAACTTTAGGCTGATGTCGGTTTTTAAGAGCAGTAATACAAATGCCATAATTGCCATAACGGCTTGTGAAATTAAACTGGCCCAGGCGGCACCTTCTAGATACATTGGATCTAGTATACCCTCGATACCATATACCAGAATAAAGTCAAGAATGAGGTTTAGCAGGGCACCGACAATTGCGATAAGCATAGGCCAATAGGTATTCTGCAGACCTCTGAATATTCCCATGACCGCGAAAACGAAAAGGGTTAGGGGAAAGCCCCACACCCTAATATTATAGTATGAAATGCAGTATTCAAGAATTTTCCCAGATGCATTGAGCAATTGAAATATTTCCCGGACTATAAAGACGGTCGAAAGTAGAATTATAATGCTAAGCCCAATATTCAAGTAAATGGCCTGTGCGGGCAGTGATTTTACCTCATTTAAACGCCCTGCCCCCAGATATTGTGAAATAATCGCCGAGATGGCACTTCGGGTCTGGCCCAGGATCCAAATAAGCATGGAAAGAAAAGACCCTACGATTCCGGCTGCGGCCAAAGATTCTAGCCCATCTACGGGTATATTACCCACTATTGCAGTGTCGGTTATCGACAGCAAAGGTTCGGCAATACCGGCAATGGTAGCTGGTATGGCTAATTTGTTAATGCTCTTAAAACTTACGGTGGTTTTCAAAAGATAAGAATTAAAAAACCAGTTCATAACAATGAAAGGGGAGCTTACTTTGCATCGGCAAAAAAATATCCCCTAATTTTTTATAGCCCCGTTTTTCATAAAAAAGTTGGTTGCGTTTATTCTGGCTAAAGGTATCCAACCTTATTGAGGCATGCCCATTTTTCTTTGCGTACGCTTCGGCAAAATCCATTAATTGTTGTGCAAAGCCTTGGCCCTGAAACCGAGGATCTACAGAAAGGCGGTGTATATAAACTGAATTGTCGTTTTTCGTCAACCATTGAACTGGGTAATATTCTTCATCCATGAATGTGGAGATTACCACAGTACCTATTATTAGGTTTTCAATCGTTAAAACATAGAGTTCATTTCGTTCAATATCGGTCTCAAAAGTGGCTTTTGAAGGGTAGTGTTCGTTCCATTGTTCAATTCCGTTAGCGATCAATTGTATGGAACAGGCTTTTGTGATGGTAAGAATATCGGTAATTTCCGATATCTTTGCTTGTCGAATCATGAATCGGTTTCAATTTAATTGTAAATTTAGGGTATAATGCACAATTTCATTATACCAAACGCCCCATACCTAGTTTTAATGAACTAGTCAGGGTACAAGAAAAAGTAAGAATCAATAGAAAAACACTAAAAAATGAAGAATATACTGGTTCCCTTAGGTACATCTCCAGACAATCATAATACATTACAATATGCAGTGGATTTTGCGGTTGCATTTTCTGCCCAGATCTATATTATGGAAGTTTTTAGCACTTCAATAGGGGCGGGAAGAAGTTTAAAGAATACCGATGATACACTTATTGAAAGCACCAAAGAACGTGTTAAGGAAATAATGGACAAGGTAGATACCAAAGGTCTGAACATTAAAATAGCGACCTATAATGGGGATTTAATAGACGGACTTAAAGATATTGACCGAGAATTGGGTATCGATCTGATTATTCTTGCACCAAGAAGTAATGATGTTGGTGAAGAGTTGTTTTTAGGGCATACTTCGGGAAAAATAATCAAGAGGACGGATATACCTACTTTAATCGTTCCAAAAGGCACAACCTTAATGCCCATGAAAACCATTTTAACGGCATTTAGATCGGGAATTTTAAGGAGGAAGCGAATTTTAGACCCATTAAAGGATATAAAGAACAAGTTCGGGGCCAAGGTAAACTTGCTTTTGGTGAAAACACCAGGATATTCCGATGATGATTTAAAGATCAATACAGCACTTTTAGACCTTAGTTCCCAACTTACCCTGACCGAAGCGCCTAGTACCTATTTGGGCGTTTTGGAGCATTTTCAATCTCAGCATCCAGATCTTTTGTGCGTTTTTAGAAGAAAAAGAGGGTTTTTTAAAAATCTTTGGGAAAAGAATACCATTCTTAAATCAGAATTTTCTTCTAAAATTCCGGTATTGGTACTAAGTGTCAAGAAAGACTAAGAAGTATTTTGATACTTACTCAAAAAGTATTTCCTTTGACCCTCTCAAAGTCGGGGGATTAGCTCAGCTGGCTAGAGCGCTTGCCTGGCAGGCAAGAGGTCACCGGTTCGACTCCGGTATTCTCCACCAAACCATCGTCCGCAAGGTCTGATGG
>JBATIN010000503.1:0-17046 GCA_049667765.1 Flavobacteriaceae bacterium | reverse complement strand
GAATTTCGGTTTCCTTGTCTTCTAAAGGAGCACCCGCATTGCCGTCTAGTCAACAGGCACCCTTACAAGCGGTAAGGTTACAGACAAAATCGTGCTCAAGTATCTCCTCGGAAATTATGGTTTTTCGTATTTGGAACATCTGCAATGGTTAAGAGTACAAAGGTACTATTTAATCATAATCAGCGGTTTATATATTTTGTTCACAGCAATTAGCAATCGTCTTTTTAATCGTAATTTTGTCGAAATTTTAAATGGCTTTATGGAATTGAACTTTAATTTAAGACAAATTGCGACCGCCACTATGGTATTGTTCGCGGTGATCGATATTCTAGGAAGCATTCCTATAATTATTGGTTTGCGCAATAAAGTGGGCCATATTCAATCAGGCAAGGCTACAATTGCATCAGCCTGTATAATGGTAGCCTTTCTGTTTGTAGGAGACGAAATTTTAAAGCTTATTGGTATTGATGTCAATTCATTTGCGGTGGCAGGGGCGTTGATTATCTTCTTTTTGGCCATTGAAATGATTTTGGGGATATCGCTATATCGAGATGATGAACCCGAAAGTGCGTCGATAGTTCCCATTGCTTTTCCTTTGATCGCCGGGGCGGGTACTTTAACCTCATTGCTAGCCTTAAGAGCCGAATATCATGTAGAGAATATCATCATCGCCATTATTGCCAACACCGTTTTTGTGTATCTTGTATTGAAATCGTCAAAGAAAATCGAAAAACTGTTGGGTAAGGGCGGTTTAAACGTGATAAGAAAAGTTTTCGGTGTAATTTTAATGGCCATTGCTGTAAAATTGTTCACTTCGAACATCCATCAGCTTTTGTCACAATATTAAATAGTTCTTAACATGAACAAAACGCTGTCAATTGTTTTGATTATTCTAGGAATCGCTTTGATTGCCTATAACGTAACTCTGGTAGATTTTGATGACCCCTTTAAAGGCAATAGTACTATAGCCCTCATCGGTATTGTAGCTTCGTTGTGCGCGATCGTATTATTGTTAATCTATAATAGTTCAAAAAAAATACAGCAAAAAATAAACGACCGGTAACCTGGATTTCCTAGTTTTTCGATTCGATCTCAATCGCCTCACTTTGCTCCAAAACGGGATTATCCAATTCCAACACACGTTTCAACATAGGATCTGCCGAACTTTTGATCTTAGCATATACATTAGAATCGAAAAGCTGCTCTGCTAGGGCTGCCTTTACATAAACCTTAATCTGTGCTTCATTGGCATAAAAATCTATATTGTTCAATTTGCTGCGTAAACAATAGTCTATAAAGCGTTCAAAGAGAATATCATCTACCCTAAAATCGGTAATAAACTCTTCTTTATCGTACTTCTTGTACAACTTTCGATCTTCCTCTAAATGTTCAAAAACGAAGTACGAGATAAAACCAAAACTATCCATGCTTTCGACCGCCTCTTCCTCATTGCTGCCAATAGGAACAAAAACATCGGGCATAATACCACCACCGCCATATACAACTTTTCCTTTCGGAGTAGTAAACTTAAGTGAATCGGCCACTTTTATACTATCGGCAGAAATCATTTCCCCACTACGGTATCTATCTTCAAATTTTTGATAGTAATCTTTGCTTCCTCTATCGTACGACTTCTGAATAGAACGCCCCGTTGGGGTATAATACCGTGAAACTGTCAAGCGAACGGCCGAACCATCTCCTAGATCCATTTCTCGCTGTACGAGCCCTTTTCCAAAAGAACGGCGCCCAACAATGGTCCCTATATCATTGTCTTGTAAGGCCCCAGCAATAATCTCGCTGGCCGAGGCAGAGCGTTCGTTGATCAAAACATAGATAGGTTTATCTTCAAAATTTCCTTCTTTAGTGGCGTATATTTTATCAATTTTTCCTTTTTTGTTCTTGGTGAACAATATCAGTTTTCCATCCTTCAAAAACTCATCGGCCATCTGTTCTGCAATGCCTAAATACCCCCCAGGATTATCCCTTAGGTCCAGGGTCAATTTTTTAGCTCCCTTTTTACGGAGTTCAAGCAATGCCGACTTAAATTCTTTAAAAGTCGATTCGGCAAAGCGATTCACTTTAATATAACCCATGTCTTCGGTCAACATATAATACGCAGTTACACTTTTGATAGGTACTACGTCTCTTTTTAGGGTGACATTAAAAATGCGATCTTCACTTTTACGGTACACTTTGAGTTGAACGGACGAACCTTTCTTGCCTTTTAATTTATGAACGACCGAATCGCTAGCAAAATTCTTACCGTACAAGGTGTCTTTATCGGCCATTAAAATTCGGTCGCCTGCTGCAATGCCTTTTAAAAAACTTGGTCCGTTTTCAATAGTCCGTATTACCGCAATGGTATCTCTATACGGATAAAAATTAATACCGATACCCACAAAATCACCCTTCATACTCTCAGAAACCCGATCCATTTCTTGTTTGGGGATATAGACCGAGTGGGGATCTAATTTATCTAAAATATTATTTACCGTTACATCAACGATACTATCGGTATCGATCTCATCTACATACTCATAATCGATATAATCAATTAACCGGTTTAACTTGTCCTTTTTGGAGTTTGTCGTAAAAAGTCGTTCAGGCGAATCATTGAAGTGCAGCTTGCCCCCAACAAAAATACCCAAGGCTAGTACCGTGGCAAGTAATAAGGGTCCTAAATAGCGGTATTTTTTCTTCATTATACTTTTGGGGCAAAGTTATTTAACGGTTTCAATAGTTGGCATATGTAGCAATTCGATCCCTGCTTTGGTCAAAAAGTCTAATCCTGAACAATCTTTGTAAGCCACTTGGTATACCACGCGTTTAATACCCGATTGGTGAATGAGTTTACTACATTCCCTACAGGGCGAAAGTGTAATATACAGAGTTGCGCCTTCACAAGATTGTGTTGAGGACGCAACTTTTGAAATCGCATTCGCCTCTGCATGAAGCACGTACCATTTTGTATATCCTTCTTCATCTTCACAATGGTTTTCGAAACCGGTGGGCGTACCATTATAACCATCTGAGATTATCATACGGTCTCTTACGATAATTGCACCTACCTGTTTACGCTTACAATATGATAGTTTGCCCCATTCTTGGGCCATTCTTAAATATGCTTTGTCGTATTTTTCTTGTTTGGCCTTTTTCATTCCAAAATTAGTGTTCACCTACGAATTTACCAGTTTTGAAAAATTGGAGCACGATTATAGGGTTAAATTTAACATACCATCTATCTAGGAAACGTTTCGATCAACATAGGTATTGTTACAAGTATGATTAAAATGGAGGCAATAATCACGAAAAGCGATTTTTGCACCTTAAAAACGGTTTGAAATAGAAAAGAAACGCCCAAAACGCTTAAAACGACCACTAATTGCGAAATCTCTATTCCGGTTGCAAACCCTAGCAAAGGGGTCAGTTTTTCATCTTCGCCAGCCATAAGCATATTGAAGTAATTACTAAAACCAAATCCATGGATCAATCCGAAGAACGCAGTAGCGATCAGATGCAGTAAAATGGTTTTTTGGCCTTCGACACTTTTGGTGTAAATGAGGTTAAAAATTGCCGTCAATAAAATGGTCAATGGAATTAGAAACTCGATTAGACTAACATCCATAACCAAAACACCGTATGCAGATAAGCCCAGTGATATACAATGGGTTACAGTAAACACGGTGGCCAGCAGTAGTACGCTTTTCCAGTATTTGAACGTAAAAGGCAAAGCTAATGCCGCCAAAAACAGAATATGGTCATAGGCTCCAAAATCGAGCACATGCTCAAGACCAAGTTTTATATAGAACCAGAAATCTTGCAAAGTATCTTAGTATTATTTGATTTTTAACTTTTAAAGGAACTATTATTTTTTACTGCGTACTGCACCTTCCCACTGCCAACTCTAATTCAGTCCCCGTTCTTTTTGTATTTGCTCATAGGCCTTTTGCACCTCTTTAAATTTATCTTCGGCCCCTTTTTTAATGGCCTCATCTTCGGTATTCACCCGATCGGGGTGGTACTTTTTCGCCATGGTACGGTACGCCTTTTTAATTTCATCATTTGTGGCCGATTTGTCGATCTCCAGAATTTTGTAGGCATTGTCGGCCGATTGTACGAACATGGCCATTATACTTTCAAAATCACGCAACGAAACCCTTAAATAACCAGCGATCTCACGTATTTTATTGATTTCTGATGTACTCACATTTCCGTCGGCCTGTGCAATGCTAAATAGAAAATGAAGTAATTGTAACCGAACTTCGTAACGTGTTCTTTGATTTAAGTACGAACATATTCGCTGTGCAGAAATCTCATGTTTTTTATTGATCTCATTGAACGTTCTAAAAATTGCGTTAGCCTTTTCTTTGCCGTAGGTACCGACAAAATATTGCTGAACATAGTTCATTTCACTCTTGCTGATGGTACCATCGGCCTTCATAACGATCGAGCATAGCGAAAGGAGGTTCAGCTCAAAATCTGCCGGACTCACACTTTGGCGCGTCATATCTCTAAAAATGGTTTCGGCACCACCACCCTTACCAGTGAGATTATCAAGAAAACTGCCGACCAAGAAGCCTAAAATGGCGCCGGGAAACCGAAAAAACGAATACCCCAATATGGCCGCAAGCCATTTCATCATTTGTTCTAATTTTTTTCAAAGATATTAAAAGGGAAAATAGTACCTATTATAGTGAAGTAACAAACGAGTTTTAGACGCAAGAAACCTTTAAGCAACATAAAAGGGCATTTCGCTTAGTGCCATGACAGGCAATATTGCTTAAAATTGACCAAAAAGGCTTCAAATTAATCTAGTAACGACCTGCTCGTTTATGAATGAAACGTTAAGTTTCAATATAGAATACGACAAAAGCAGTATCTTTGAAATCCATTAAATATAAAAATATGTATCCTGCTGAATTAGTAAAACCGATGAGAGAAGACTTGGCCATGGCCGGGTTCGAAGAATTACATACGGCCGAAGCGGTCGAAAAAGCCATCAATCAAGAAGGCACCACCCTTGTGGTCGTAAATTCGGTATGTGGCTGTGCTGCCGCCAATGCCAGACCAGCGGCCAAAATGAGTTTGATGAACAACAAGAAACCTGATCATATAGTAACTGTATTTGCCGGTGTCGATTTTGATGCGGTCAATGCGGCGCGAAGCCTTATGGTGCCATTCCCTCCTTCATCGCCCAGTATGGCCTTGTTTAAAGATGGTGAATTGGTTCATATGATCGAGCGACATCATATTGAGGGTAGGCCTGCAGAAATGATCGCCCAAAATTTGACCGAAGCCTACAACGAATTCTGCTAAGTCAACTACCTCGGGGCAAGTCCAGGAGGCATTCGAAAGGAAGCAACTTTAGAATATTGAGGCAAGCTTAGTTGTATTTAAATCTCGATTATCGAGTAAAAAGCGAACGATTCGTTGAAGTTTTTAAAAAGAATTAAACTATAAACCGCACTAGCATCGTGTGGTTTTTTTTATTTTGCAACATGCAGAAACTTTTGGCCTATCCGCTTTCGATTCTATATCTGATTCTTTTCGGCTTGTGCCTTGCAGTTTTCCATCCTATACAATGGTTTTGTTTTAACCTTTTGGGTTACGAGGCCCATCGAAAAAGTGTTGCCCTTTTAAACCTCTGTTTAATGCGTTGTACCCATGTGCTCGGCACTACGTATTCTTTTAAAAACACACAAGATATACCCTCTGATCGGCCTGCAATCATAGTATCAAACCACCAGAGCATGCACGATATACCACCTATAATTTGGTATATGCGAAAAAGCCATCCGAAGTTCGTGAGCAAAATTGAACTAGGTAAAGGCATCCCCAGTGTCTCATACAACCTGCGGCATGGCGGATCGGTATTGATCGATAGAAAGGATAGTAAACAGGCACTGGCCCAAATTTCAAAATTGGGCAAATATATAGCGGAATATAATCGAAGTGCCGTAATTTTTCCGGAAGGGACCCGAAGCCGCGATGGGCATCCCAAAAAATTTCAACCTACGGGGCTAAAGATGTTGATGAGAAATGCGCCTACGGCAATCGTTGTTCCCGTTTCGATAAATAATTCTTGGAAAATGTTGAAATACGGAAAATTTCCCTTCGGCATTGGAAATCATTTGACCTTTGAAGTGCACCGGCCTCTTGAAATTTCTGAAAATATTGACGAAATGATCGCCCAAACCGAATCCTTGGTAACTTCAGCAATAAAAATTGAACCATGACCGATAATCAAATCATTGAGAAGACCGTCCGCTTTGTAAAAGAGACCCTCATTGATGCCGAGGGAGGGCATGATTGGTTTCATATTGAAAGGGTCTTCAGAAATTCAACGATGATTGCAAAAGAAGAAAATGTAGATTCTTTAACCGTTGCACTCGCCGCATTATTACATGATATCGCAGATGCCAAATTCTATGGAGGCGATGAAACGGTAGGGCCAAAAATGGCCAACGCATTTTTAGACCAACTTCCGGTAGCTAAAGAAATTACGGCGCATGTGATAAAGATTATTGAAAACATCTCTTTCAAGAATACTTTAATAAAAAACGAGGGCATACAATTCAGCTCGTTAGAACTACAAGTGGTTCAAGATGCCGACCGATTAGATGCCATAGGCGCCATTGGCATTGCACGCGCCTTTAATTATGGTGGATACAAGAATCGAGAAATTCATAATCCCGATTGTGCACCAAAACTAAATCTTACCAAAGAGGAATATAAAACATCAAAAGCCCCGACTATTAATCATTTCTATGAAAAACTACTCTTGCTCAAAGATAAAATGAACACTGTCACGGGAAAAAAATTGGCCGAGGCAAGACACCAATATATGCTCGATTACTTAGATCAATTCCATAAGGAATGGAACGGCCAGGTGTAGCTTCAAAACAAGCGCAATTGTGCTGTTTTATAGTGTTCATGAAGCTCAGTGTTCAATTTTGGAAACGTTTTATCCTTAAAATAGGTACGCTTGGCCAATCGCGCCAAATCGTGTATCTGGGTGGCAATTTTACCTTCGCCCTTACTGCGAATTCCAAATCGGCTATCGTTCAAATTGCCCCCATGACAGGCCTCTATTTGATGTAATACCTTATTGGCCTTCTCGGGCATGGTTTTCTTTATCCAATCGGTAAAGATTTCACCGATAGCCCCATTTAAACGCACAATGGTAAATGCAAAAGAACATGCCCCATGATCCGCCACCGCCTTGGCCAAGTGCATGATCTCATGGCTATTGATTCCGGGAATAATAGGTGCCAACATCGCATTGACCGGAATATCGTTTTCGGCCAATACTTGAATCGTTTGCAAACGTTTTTTTATGGTGGTCGTTCTAGGCTCTAAAACACGCCGGGTAGATTCACTCAAGGTGGTTACCGAAACATTCACCCCGATCAGATTATCTTTTGCCAGTTCTTTTAAGATAGGAAGATCTCTTAAGACCAGGGCGTTTTTTGTAATAATGCCTACCGGATGTCGATACTTTAAAAACACTTCGAGACAGGCACGGGTGATTTCGAACTTTTTCTCGGCAGGTTGGTAGCAATCGGTATTTCCGGAAAGTACAATGGTGGCAGCCTTCCAGGTTTTGTTTTTTAGCTTCTCCTCAAGAAGTTTTGGGGCATCGTGCTTAATTAAGATGTTACGTTCAAAATCCAACCCGGCACTGTAGCCCCAAAACTCATGCGTGTTTCTTGCATAACAATATATGCAACCATGTTCACAGCCTTGATACGGATTCATTGAATACTGCATGCCCACATCAGGACTTGTAACCTTATTCACAATGGTCTTTGGAAAAATAGGGATGTATTGGGTCCTATTATCATCCGAATCTTCGCCTTCTATCCGGCAAAACTCCAAAAAATCGTCACGGATTTCATAAATGTGATCTAAAAAACGATTGTGACTGTTCAGCTGAGCGCCCCTTCCTTTAAAAAATTCTTGTTCTTTCAAAATTTGGATTTATTCCAAATTTATGGAATTAATCCATATAATAAATATTTAGTTTTTGGAAGGGAATGGTTGTGAGGGCAACCTTATTTTGCCATTTTGATAAAATTTTCAATTACGCTTACAAACCCAACGGTCTGTGAACTAGGTATTGTTCGAAGCGAAGCGCCCTACCTTGAACTTCATCGATTTAACACATGGGTACATCGGGGCTATTAAAAACTGTATCTACTAGTGTAGGTCGTAAAACAAACCAAGGGGTCGGTTCTACCATTTTGGCGGCACCCTACTATTTTAATGTATGGAAACCCGCACCAATTGCTTTTTGGTGCCCCTTTTGGCATAAAACAAGACATTGTCATTATCAGTAGCGATCAAGGGAGTAGACACCATTAAGGGCAACCGGGCCTCTTGATCGTCGATGAGTTTTTCAAAACTGATTTTACCTGCTTCGTCCAATTGTATCACAAAAACGTTTCGGTTTCTGCTCAGACCTTGTTTAAAAAGCAAACGTTCTCCAGACATCAACTGTGGGTTTTCGGCAGCCGTACTGATAAAGAAGTAGGTCTTGCCATTTTTACTTACCGAACTGTACGAAGCGTACGCACCGTCGCCTTGGGTTACCTCGGCCTTATTGATATTTCGGATCCAGGCTACCTCGCCTGAAGCATCCAATTTGGCACTGACGATATCGTTGTGATGAAAACGCTCTACTTTTACCCTGCCCCCACTTGAATTGGCCTGAACACTCGAGGTTACAAAATACTCTTCTGCATTATACAGTATTGAGCCATCATCATTCACCGCTACATTTTTAAAAACGAGATTCTTGATTTCCTTGTCGTCTTCACGGCCGAATTTGTCCAACATGAACTGTGTTGAAAACGGATTATATTTTTTAGATTTTATAGCAAGACTATTCTGGTCAATCTCAAAATAAGACAGCCCATTGTAACGGTTGTCTTTTCGATCTGCATAAAAACCGAGACACAATAGTTTTTCCCCTGCAAATATCGGTTTTAAAGCCTCAGAGTATTTTCCAGGGTCATCGAAGGTCTGTATCTCAGAACCACGCTTCGATATCTTGATCATCTCATATTGAAACTTTCGATCGGTAGCCTCAAACCGTTTTTTCTTGAAGTAGGCCTTACCTACAATATAGGCCTCATGAAGGTCTTTTGAGAAGGCGATATTTTCGAACGAATAGTTTTTTTCTTCCACCTCGGCCGAAAAATCGTGGGTAATCACCTTGTTTAGACTCGAATTAAAAAGATAGATGAAGTGTTGGTTGTCTTTTCCTTTTTTAAAATGTGCACTTATTACAAAAGCGGTTTTCGCATCATCGAACAAGACAGAAGTGGTAAAGCCCGTAGTGAAATTACGATTGTAATAGTTTCTATCCAAGGGTTCTCTAACCTCATCAGAAGGTATGGTAAGGATTGTTTCAGTGGTGAAATTAATTTCATCCATAGGACTTCGATGTACAATGTATTCATACGAGAAGGTGTCGTAATTATAATCTAAGAACAAGAGGTAAATTTGTCCGTTACGCACATAGCCATCGACAAAATTGGCATTCTTCAGCTTATAGTTAAATTCAGAAACAAGTTGAAGTTCTTTGTCATAATGCTCTATAAAATAGCCTTTAGGCCTTAGGATCATTCCCGAATAATAGGCCCTGACCAGCACTGTGCCCCCTTTTTCATTATCGGCGATAGTCAATAAGTTCGAATATTTATACCTATCGTTATATTTTTCTCCTAGCGTATGTTTTACGGGTATTTCTTGCGCTTTTACGGCAGAAATAACCAGAAGAAAAAAAAGCATGGCCAAGCGCTTTTGCATGATCATAAGTTGGATTTTAACAGGATCTGCTACTTGCCTGGAAACTCCGCTTTTCGTTTTTCCAAGAAAGCGGTCGTTCCTTCCTTGAAATCATCAGTACCAAAACAGGCTCCGAAAGCTTCGATTTCAGTCGCAAATCCTTTATTAGTACTTCTAAAACCCGCATTTACCGCTTTTATTGCATGTTTTATGGCAACAGAAGAGTTCTTTACTATTTTATTCCCTATATCCTCACAGAAAGGCAGAAGTTCATTTTGAGGCACCACATGGTTTACCAGCCCGTAGGCCAAGGCCTTATGGGCATCGATCATTGCGGCGGTCATTATCATTTCCATGGCCCTTCCTTTTCCAATGAGTTGTGGCAAGCGTTGTGTACCGCCATACCCTGGAATTACTCCCAAAGAAACTTCCGGAAGTCCCATTTTAGCATTGTCGCTTGCAACCCTAAAATGACATGCCATAGCGAGCTCTAAGCCTCCGCCCAAGGCAAAACCATTTACGGCGGCGATAACAGGGGTTGAAAGGTCTTCTATAAAATCGAACAACAATTCTTGCCCTTTTTTGGCCAATTTTTGACCTTTTTTCACTGAAAATTCTGCAAATTCGGCTATGTCAGCCCCTGCAATAAAGGCTTTTTCACCACTGCCGGTTAGTATTATGGCTTTCACCTTTTTATCATCATCTAAGCTTTTGAAAGCATCGTGAAGCTCTTGAATGGTTTCTCGGTTCAAGGCGTTCAATTTATTGGGTCTGTTTATGGTTATTGTAGCATGTAGGCCCACTTTGGCAATTACAAGATTGTTGAATTTCATAGTGCTATTGACTTTTTTTGGTTAAACTAAACGGCCTTCATCAAATCCCCCTTCGGAAATTTCACTGTAAATACGGTTCCCTTACCAGGCTGAGAGGTAAATTCTATGCTGCCATTGTAGGTCTCTACTATATTTTTTACCATGCCCAGACCAAGCCCCATACCGCTAGACTTGGTGGTAAACTTAGGTTCAAATATCTTTTCTTTGAAATCGTCGGAAATACCGATGCCATTATCGGCAACCGCAATTTTAACCCAAGTATTCTCTGAGGTAACCGAAACCAATATGCGCGGCGATTCCACTTCGGGTACTGCTTGAATGGCGTTCTTTACCAAATTGGTAACTACCCGTATCAGTTGGGTACGGTCTAATTTTGCAATTATGGACTCTTCTTCAGAAATAAAGTGAATATAATCTTCATTGAAAATATCGAGGGCCAGTTTTACAATGCTTACCACGTTCAAGGTTTCGTTCTGCTGAGCAGGCATCTCGGCAAAATTCGAGAATGCCGAGGCGATACTGCTCATAGTATCGATTTGTTGGATCAAGGTCTTTGAATATTCAGAAACTTTTTTTTCTATTTCGGGGTCTTCGGCATCGAATTTACGCTGAAAGCTTTGCACACTCAAACGCATAGGTGTCAATGGATTTTTGATCTCATGGGCGACCTGCTTCGCCATTTCACGCCATGCTTGTTCTCGTTCGCCTTTTGCCAGTTTTACTGCGCTTTCTTCCAATTCATCGATCATGGCATTGTACGATGCGACCAACTTTGCAATTTCTTCACTGGGCCCATCAATGAAGATCTTTTCATTTCTTTTTGTGAAATCGGTTTTACTCATCATGTCAGAAACGGTCTGCAATGATCGCGTGATATACTTTGAAATAAAATAAGCCAACCCGATAGCGATCAACAACATTAAAAAATAAACACCGACCAATCTCGTCAGGAACTCCTTAAGCTCTTTATCATTAAAAGTATTGTCTTCAAAATAAGGCATGTTAAGTATGCCGATCGGCTTAAACTTACCATCGTTTATGTACGAATACGAAGATTGGTACCTGTCACCCGCCGCAGATTTTTCTTCAACATACCTTTTATCGGCACTAGCTTCTAAGTAATTTAAAACCTCGGCATCTAGACAATTAGATATGGAATCATTCTCGAATTTGGGCCGTGAACTCTTTATTAACTGGCCTTCAAGGTCGTAAATATTAAAATTCTTGTTCTGTACATCGGCAATCTCGTAAATCTCATCCTTAAAAATGAATCCTAAATTTTCGGTAGTGGTCGGGTAGGTAGTTTTTCTAATGGCATTGTTTATACTTTGTACGATCTGCTCTTCTTTGCGTTCCATTCGATCTTCATGGTAATCGCGTAATTGTTCGCGATATTGATAGACGGCAATACCAGATATCAGCACTGAGGATATCAGTACCAATAAGATCATGGCAAAGAAAATTCGAAATCGTAGCGATAGTTTTTTGAACAAGCGACTTGGTTTTTCGTGTTAAAGATAACGATTATGGCTGTGCCATAAATTTCAAAAAAATCAAATTCCAACTCCTAATGCGGCCAAAATTCAATTCATACACGCTAATTTCAAGCAAATATTAGACCATAAACTGTATAAGGGGAATTTAATGCGATGCAGGCATTCTCTTTCAAAAACATGATCTTTTAAGCATCGGGATTCTTCTCGCGAACCCTTTTGTACAGTTTTATACCCAACATCAACAGTACGCCCAAAACCAGAATACCTACAACACCAAAAATCCAGTTTACGGCATTTTTCAAGATGACCAAAAAGACGATGGCAAAGAGCACTAGGGTTGCCACTTCGTTCCAAATACGCATGTAATTTGAGGTATACTTCACCTCATCGCGCTGTAATTGCTTAAAAATGATGTGGTTTTTTAGGTGATAGAAGATTAACAACGCCACAAAGGCCAACTTCACATGCATCCAAGGTTGTTTCAAAAATTCTGGATAAAGAACCAACAACCAAATGGCAAAAAGGGTACATAATACGGCAGAAGGCCAAGTTATAATGTACCACAAGCGTTTAGTCATCAATTTTAATTGAGCCGATAAAATTTCCTTTTCGGGGGATACTTTTTGGGATGCCTCAATATGGTAAATGAAAAGCCGAGGAATATAGAAAAGGCCCGCGAACCAGGTCACAACGAAAATCAGGTGTAGCGCCTTGATATAATTGTAAAATTCCGTCATTGAAAATTCAATGTTTAAAGTTCAAGGTTTAAAGTTAACGAATCGACCTTAAACCTTGAGCTTTGACCCTTATATCCTTATCGCCCCAATGCCCGCGCTCCAAAGTTTTTTATTGTATTCAGGAATTGCGGTTTGCTGTAAGGCTTTGGCTTTCTCTTTCAAGGTTTTCCATTGTACCTCCAATTCGGCCTTACGGTCACGCGAAGGTTGGTTGACCCGCGGAATACTGCTGTTGGTGGCATCGATCAAGAACAGGTATTCGGCCGTAAACTTGTTCGGAAAATTCTCGACATCGTCATAGGCCTGTGATTTACGCTGTACCATATCTTTATCCCATGCCTCCATTTCGTCCAAAAGCTTTTGACCTTCGGTCTTAAGGCTCTCGTCGGTAAGGTCTTCCAAAACAGCTTTTAACTGTTGCTGCGACGCGTACAAGGTGTTGACAGTATTGTGCATTTCAGTTAAATCGGCCTCTAGCTCGTTCATAAATTCATGATAGGCTTGGTATTGCCCTTCCTTGGTTTCGTACAAGGGCACTGGCACTATGGTGCCTTTGCCGGTCACTTTTTTGCCATCTGCTTCCAGAGTTATCGTATACTCCCCAGGCGGCACTATATGGCCTCTAAAACCCGCTTCCATGTATACGCCAGGGATACCTGGTAATATTGGGGTTTTCATATCCCAAACAAAGCGGTTCAAACCTTCCTTTTTCGATAGGGTCGGTGCCGGCGCTGGGCCTCCTCCGTTATGGGGTATGTACGTTTTATCCTTTTCCGAAGAAAAACTACGCACGATTATGCCTTTGGCATCGGCAATTTTAAGGGTGACCTCGGTTGAATCGCCCAACTTCGGCAAGTTGTAATAGAGCACCATGCCGTTCGCGGGGTTCACCCCGTTAAAATCGGTACTTCCGTCGAATTCATCGATGTTGCCGCTCATAGGGCTATACCAAGACCCATTATAGGTATTGGCAGACTGATACACTTTCATGGTCTTTGCCGACGGGTCGTATTGGTTCAATACGGAAAGGTCATCCAAGATCCAAAACGAGCGGCCTGAGGTGGCTACCACCAAATTGCCCTGATGCAGCTTTAGATCTGTGATAGGGGCATTTGGCAAGTTTAACTGAAAAGACTCCCAAGATTTTCCCCCGTTCCAAGAAAGATAAAGTCCTTTTTCGGTGCCTGCATATAGTAGATCTTTTTTGCTTTGATCTTCACGTACGACCCTAGTATAGGCCCCCATTGGAATACCGGCACTGATATTCGTCCATGTTATTCCATAATCGGTGCTTTTATAGAGTGCGGGAGTATGGTCGTTGAATTTGTATTTGGTAGTGGCAATATATACCGTGGCGGGATCGTGTGGCGAAACCTCTATGGCATTGACCAAAGTTTCCCCGAGATTCTTAGGGGTAATATTCTGCCAAGTTTCCATATTATCTCTTGTGATATGTACAAACCCATCGTCACTACCGGTGTAAAAAACTCCTTTTTCATGTGGTGATTCTATGATATAGGCCAGGGTTCCATAGTTTTCTGCGCCAACGGCTTCATTGGTATATGGTATTCCACCTTTGCCTTGTTTTTCATCAATATTTCGAGTGAGATCAGGCGAAGCTTCCTCCCAAGTAAGCCCCATATCCCGGGTTCGCAAAACGAGTTGTGCCCCATGATAAAAAGTGCTCGCCTCGTGCTGCGATCGAAGGGTAGGCGCATTCCAATTGTAGAGGTACTTCATATCGCGGGCATCCCTTCCCAAATACTGAATGGGGGCGGCCATAACCTGGGTAGAGGCTTTCGACTCACTATCTAATACATCGATGGTACCTAAATAGCTTCCTCCCATAACATATCTAGGATTATCGGGGTCGAAGGCCAAAAAGGCACTCTCCCCACCTGCTGAATCGCTCCAATCCCTTTCGGAAATCCCGCCGCTACCTAATGACAGGCTTGCGATCTTTACGGAAGAATTATCCTGCTGCCCGCCATAGATATTATAGGGAAAAAGATTGTCTGTGTTGATACGATAAAACTGGGCCGTAGGCATAATATCTTGGGTCGACCAATTTTTCCCAAAATCAAAACTAATGGATGCCCCACCATCATCGGCCAAGACCATATTGTTAGAATTGTTCGGATTAATCCAAAGGTCGTGGTAGTCGCCATGAGCGGCATCAATACTCTCCCAGGTCTTACCGCCATCGATAGACCGTAAAAAAGGCGCACTCATCACATAGATTACATTTTCATCGCTTGGATCGGGAAATACTTCTATATAATACCAGGCCCGTTGTACCAAACGGTTATCGCCACTGACCATGCTCCAATTCTTGCCTGCATCTTCAGAAACAAATAGGCCGCCTTTATCGGCATTGCTATCGCTTTCGATCAAAGCAAAGACCTTGTTCGAGTTTGCCCCGCTCACAGCTATCGCCATTTTCCCCTTTTCTTTGGGGAGGCCTTCTGTAAGTTCCTTCCAAGTTTCTCCTGCATCCATAGATTTATAGAGCCCGCTGCCTTCACCGCCACTGATCATTACGTTGGGGTCACGCTCGTGATGCCAAAGGGCTGCATATAAAATGTCGGGCGCATTGGGATCCATTGATAATTCAACGGCACCGCTAAGGTTGTTCTTATATAGGGTCTTTTTCCAAGTCGCGCCTCCATCGATACTTTTGTATACCCCTCTATCTTCTGTTGGGCCATATAAGGCGCCTTGGGCGGCAACATATACGATATTGGGGTTTCTAGGATGGATGGCAATGCGCGATATATGTTGGGTCTTTTCGAGTCCCATTTTTGTCCAAGTCTTGCCCGAGTCTACGGATTTATAAACTCCGTCGCCATAGGAAGCCATAACCCCTCTGGGGGCATGTTCGCCCATACCTACATACACGATGTTCGGGTCTGAGATCGAAACGGCTACCGCGCCCACGGAACCCAGTTCAAAAAAACCGTCGGAAATATTGTTCCAGTGCTGACCGGCATCGGTGGTTTTCCAAAGTCCGCCGCCCGTAGTGCCCATATAATAGGTCATAGGATCGCCGACAACACCCGTAGCACATACCGAGCGCCCGCCTCTAAAAGGGCCGATATTTCGATATTTCATAGGTTTAAAGTAGTCTTCGGCAGTTTGTGAAAAGGCCGAAAATGCTACCAAGGCCATTAGAAGAAGTATTGATTTTTTCATGTGTTCAGAATTATTTGATATGTACTTTTTTTAGTTGACTATTCGTTCCATCTCCATAAAAAACGGAAATATTCTTTTTGTTTTTGAGGTGTAAAAAGGAATTACATCACAGGTCATGGCGGGTAAGACGACATTCTTCATCTCTAGCATATCGCTTCCTGTTCGGTCATTTTCAAATTGATGGATAATTGCGCCCGTCTCAACGACCATATTCCCTTTTTCTTCCAGCGGCTTTACAAATTTGAACTTGATGTTGTAGGTACCTGCCTCCAACTTTACCGCCCATTTGCCGTACACTTCCTCTTGGTCCCAAATGCCGCGTTCGCCACCGGCATCGTTTCTGTTTAAGGTAACGGGATTTTCATGCTCGGTGCCCACATGAATGCGCGGGGAATCCGTTATATTTTCCGAGCTTATAAGTTCGGTATATTGAGCATTCAGTTCGCTCATTAGCGCTTCGGCAATATTCTTATGTTCAAGCACCACATTGTTCAATTCGTAAGGATCCTTTTTCAGATCAAAAAGCTCAAAAGCTTCCAGCGTATCGTTATAATTACCATTTCCGACCAACGTATAATTTCCTTTTTGTAAGGAGATATTCTGATATTTTTCAGGATACCGCCGCGTCCAGTAAGAGAAAAAAGGACGATCTTCTTCACTTTTTGAAGTATCCGTTATAAATGGAAACATACTTTGGCCATCGATTTTTCTGTCTTGAGGAACTTGAAGTCCACATACCTCGGCCAAGGTAGGAAGCACATCGATATGGGCTGCCATAACTTCTATATCGGCCCCTTTTTTGGCAATTTTTGGATAACGCAGATAAAACGGTACTCGAATACCGCCTCGGTATACGCTACCTTTACGGCCTCGCATTCCGGCCACATAGCGCACTTGTTGTGGACCATTATCGGTCATAAAAATGACCAAGGTATTATCGGCGATTTTTAATTTGTCCAAGGTATCGAACAACCGACCTAGGTTATCGTCGATATT